>CALNBT010000056.1 GCA_937874345.1 uncultured Prevotella sp. | reverse complement strand
TGTAATCTGAAACTAAAGGATCAGCTTGATACAATTTATAGTTGTAATACTGAATATAAAAATATGGTAGCTAAGATGAGTGAACGACAAGAGAAACAAATTGAAGAACAACAAGCAAGAGAGAAGGCGTACCTTCGTCAAATCGAAGAGTTGAAGACTGTGAACGCTGAGTTGCGTGAACTCTTGAAGGAGAAAGAACAACAGGATACCATTCTTCCACCAGTGTTGGTTTCAGAGAATGAAATATCAGTGGATAATGATTCTACAGAAACTGTTATTACTGACAATGACTCAATGGATGGTTGGATTGAATACGGATTACTGGGAAGCAATCTTTATCAGACAGGGTTATCTCTCAAAACCGTAGAAATATTGCAGAATGTAGGCATTGTAAAGGTCGGCGAACTTATTAGCCACACAAAGATGCAGATTGCCAGCATCAATGGCATCGGCGAACAGAAACTGAAAAAGATTGGAGACTTCTTAGCTGATACTAATCTAAATTATGGCACTGAGGTTAGGGAGCGCAATGGTAAATGGTACATCAAAGCAGTAACAGAGTAATATAAACATAACACGATTATTATGGCAATGGAAGAAAGCAAAGAGTTACAGACCGCCTATAAGATATTCAGATCGCTCATCTACGTATCACTCGTACTTGAGTTCTTTATGTACGCCATCGATCCTGCGGTTCTTGACCAATGGAACGGCATAATAATAGATATTCATGACCGAATGAAAAGATGGCTCATCTACAACGACAACAATTTGGTGTATAGTAAGGTGGCTACTTTTCTGTTGGTCTGCATTACCTGCATTGGTACTCGAAACAAGAAACATTTGGAGTTCAATGCTCGTAACCAAGTATTGTATCCATTAGTATCAGGCGTTCTTCTGATTGCCGGTTCAGTTATTCTTTATAATATGGTACATGACGAAGGTGATGGACTGATGGCGAGTCGTCTATACGGCATCCGTCTGAACGTCATCTTCTACATGATACTCACTATCATCGGTACGATACTGGTTCATGTAGCCTTAGACAATATCAGCAAATTCTTGAAAGAGGGTTTGCTGAAAGACCGCTTCAACTTAGAGAATGAGAGCTTTGAGCAATGCGATAAGCTCATTGAGAACAAATACTCGGTAAATATCCCTATGCGCTATTACTATAAAGGTAAGTTTCGCAAAGGTTGGGCGAACATCACCAATCCTTTCCGAGGTTGTTGGGTAGTTGGTACTCCTGGTTCAGGTAAGACATTTTCCATCATTGAACCATACATCCGTCAGCATTCAGCAAAGGGATTTTCGATGGTAGTTTATGATTATAAATTCCCTACTTTAGCACAGAAGCTATATTATCATTACAAAATCAATCAGAAACAAGGCAATACACCCAAGGGCTGTAAATTCAATATCATCAACTTTGTAGATGTAGAATATAGCCGACGAGTGAATCCTATTCAGAAGAAATACATTCAGAATTTGGCAGCAGCCAGTGAAACCGCTGAAACCCTACTTGAATCCCTACAAAAGGGAAAGAAAGAAGGTGGTGGCGGTAGTGACCAGTTCTTTCAAACATCAGCTGTCAACTTCTTGGCAGCTTGTATCTACTATTTTGTGAACTATGAACGAGAGCCATACGACAAGGATGGCAAAAAACTCTATGCAGAGAAAGCTCAAGATAAGGATACCAAGTTTTGGCGACCTACAGGTGTTGTGCGTGATAAAGAAGGGGGAGAAATTGTTGAACCAGCCTATTGGTTGGGAAAATATTCCGATATGCCCCACATCTTATCGTTCTTAAATGAAAGTTATCAGACAATCTTTGAAGTACTTGAAACCGACAATGAAGTAGCTCCGTTACTTGGCCCATTCCAGACCGCATTGAAGAACAAAGCGATGGAACAGTTGGAGGGTATGATTGGTACACTGCGTGTATATACCAGCCGATTAGCTACAAAAGAATCGTATTGGGTGTTCCACAAGGACGGTGATGATTTTGACTTAAAAGTGAGTGATCCAAGGAGCCCAAGTTATTTGCTGATTGCTAACGACCCTGAGATGGAGTCAATAATTGGAGCCCTAAATGCCTTGATTTTGAACCGTCTTGTAACTCGTGTAAATACCGGTCAAGGCAAGAATATTCCTGTAAGTATTATTGTGGATGAGTTGCCAACCCTTTACTTCCATAAGATAGACCGATTGATTGGTACTGCCCGAAGCAACAAAGTATCTGTAGCATTAGGCTTTCAGGAACTTCCTCAGTTGGAGGCCGATTATGGCAAGGTAGGTATGCAGAAAATTATCACTACTGTAGGTAATGTGGTGTCAGGCTCTGCTCGAAGTAAAGAAACTCTTGAATGGCTTTCCAACGACATCTTCGGCAAAGTTGTCCAACTCAAGAAAGGCGTTACCATTGATAGAGATAAGACTAGTATCAACTTGAATGAGAACCTCGACAACTTGGTGCCAGCTTCAAAAATCAGTGATATGGCTACTGGTTGGATATGTGGTCAGACAGCTCGTGACTTTATAAAGACCAAGACAGGCATGAGAGATAATATGAACATTCAGGAAGCCGAAGAGTTCAAAACATCCAAGTTTTTTTGCAAGACCGACTTCGACATGGAAGAAATCAAGAAAGAAGAAGATGATTATGGTAACTATCCATTGCCTAAATTCTATATTTTCAAGTCCAAGGAAGAGAAGGAACGCATACTATACAAGAACTTTTTAACCGTAGGACAAGAGGTCAAAGATATGATAGCAGATGTTCAACGGAAACGAAAGGGAGTCTGAAAATTATTACTACCTTTGCAGCAACATGCTCACCACGCTTCCCATAAGATCAGCGCGCTCAGGGTGAGCGTTTTTTTATCAAAACATAAAACTCAGTATAATCATTTCAGTATTTGAAATTCTTGTATAAAGCCTTTCTATGTTAAAAATCGAACTTTAAAAGCGTCATTCGGTGAATAGTCTCTAAAACAAACATAATACTCAGCAAAAATGTGTATCTTTGCAACGCTAATAATGTCAATATAAACAAGGTCAATTATGAATAAGAATGAGATAACAAACAAGATAGAATATGTGGTTTGTTGTGTTGGTGCATTCGCTGCTAAGTTCAGCTTAACCAATGCGCAAGCTTATGCCTATTTGCGTCGTTTCAGCGGAATTGATTTTCTAATTGATTGTTATGCTGCTGAGCATACTTTGTCTATTGACGATGCCGTCAATGACTTGACAGCTGTCTGTTCAAAGAAAGGAGGGAAATTAGCATGATTACTTTATATCATGGTTCCAATGTTGATATTCAGGAAATAGATCTTTGCCGCTCTAAACGAGGCAAAGATTTTGGATGTGGCTTCTATCTGAATGCTAACAAGCAACAAGCTTTCGATATGGCTTTGCGTACTACACGAATGTTAATGAAAGGTGAACCGATTATCAATACCTACCTATTTGATGATACTATTCTTCAGAGTAATACCGATTTGAATATAAAAGTATTTGACGACTATAGCCCTGAGTGGGCAGAGTTTGTGTTGATGAATCGTAACAATAATACAGATACGCCGACTCATCCATACGATATTGTAATTGGGCCAATTGCTGACGATACCGTTGGTGTCCAAATTCGGCGTTTCGTCAATGGCTATATTCCAATGAATACGCTTATCGAGGAACTTCGATTTCGTGGCAATCATGCAATACAATATTTTTTCGGTACAGAAAGAGCAATACAATTTCTTAAGAAACAATAACCATGAGCAACGACGTACAATTTTTAGTAGAATGTCTCTCCACAGAACTTGTTTCCATGCTAATGGATACCTATGGTTGGGATATGAAGCGTGCACTTGACGAGTTGTATGCTTCTGAAACATACAAGAAGCTCTCAGACCCCGAATGTGGTTTGTACTATCAAGGTGCTGTATATGTATTTTCTTTTCTTAAGAATGAAATCGAAAATGGTATTATAAAATAGAGCAAATAACGGTATTATAGCCGATATTATTCAATTATCGGTAAAGACCAAAGATAAATGTGAGATACAAAATTAAACCGTTCGATTGTGGTGATGCCAATCTGGACGGTTTTTTTGTTGACTGTTACCACTTACCTGCAAATTCAGCCAGTTTAGACCTTCCCTTTCGGATGATATATTCAAACTGAATATGATGCAATTCATAATTGATTTAATTCGTATAAAACTCTGGTTATCAGCTATGATAGTTATGAATTTATTTGACTATATCGTTGAAAATGAGTATATTTGTATTAGAATTAACGATATTATTATGGACGGACTAATACTTATCATACTTGGAATCTACATCTTTTCTAAGATGTTTGGTGGTGGCGATAAAAAGAAAAAGAGACGTAAAAGAAAATCGACCTTTTGGGGTGACACTTCTACGTACTCTGATTATGACGCATGGAACAGATCACATGGGTCGGACAATAAATTGTTCTGATTGCACTACACCACAATCGACTTCAACTGTGCCAAACATTCAGCTTGTGTCTCTTTTACGTAATCCAGCAAAATAGAAGGATTGACGTACTTTCCTTTATACTTGCAGGTCAGATGAAGGTGCTCTCCAGTACTACGCCCTGTAGAACCTGATATACCGACAACATCACCTGCATTCACACTGTCACCTTTCCGAACCAATACTTTGGAGAGATGGCAATAAGAAACTGTATAGTTACCGTATTCAAGCACCACATAGTTCCCTGAACGCTTATCTCTGCCGACCTTTTTCACTCTTCCCTGCATCATGCTATAGACTTCATCGTCTTTTGCTTGTAAGTCAATTCCATTATGCTTGGTTGGCTTTCCTGTAAATGGGTCTTTTCGAACACCATAGTTGGAATTCAAACGTATATTCTTCAAAGGATAGGACACACTGATGTACTGAGCTATAAGCCGCTCACGAACTTCATCCTTATCAGACACAGCATTACAAACTTCCCTCTCATTAGAGGGTTCAATAATAGCAGTAGCCAATTTACCACTAGGTACTTCGGCTACTGTTTCGATTTTATAAAGGTTTGAGCCATTGCTCACCGTATGGAACTGAGCCTTACAAAGTGAACACTGTAAGGCCAGTATAAAAAAGGATACTTTCGCTTTCATACTTGCAAAAGTACATCCTCTTTGCAATCCAATCTTGAAAACGTAACAATATCATCAAGAATCAGCCAGAATTAAACACCTATTAAACCATCAAATTCAGATTTCATACTCAAAGCAGTATTATCCATCAAAAGATAATCTCTATCTACTTTGAAAAACAGCACTTTAATAGTATAACCATTCAGAGGACATCTACGAACAACTGTTTTGAGTATGATTACAAAGTATAATAATTTCATTTCGATTAATTATTCTGAAAACAAAGGCTGTTCTGTCTCACTAAATCGTTCACAACACTTTACCAATATAATTTTGTGCCCAGATTACAACGTAAACACAAAAATATATGAGTGAAACAACATTTTCAGAACAGGAGATGCCTTATGAGATTCTCCAACAATTTGGTTTAACCGAAGAAATGATTACCGACCTGCCCGAACATGCTTTGAAGGGAATCTTTGCAGGCAGACGTTCACCGGTATTGCCAGTAAAAGTGACCAATGAACAAGGTGAAGTCATCACTTGCCGTACTCGCTTCTGTCTGATGAGAAACGAAGAGGATAAAGTGGATGTCATCTTCATTCCTCAGTTAATCGAAACCGACTTAACCCAGTTTCCAGAAGACAAGCAGAAACTTTTGGAAGCTGGTCATGCCATTATAGAGCCGATGACCACCTCAGAAGGTCGTGAAGTGATGGCTTTCCATCAAATTGATTTTGAAACAGGACAGGTTCTCTCTGTTCCTACCCCAGTCATTGGACGAAACCTACAGCTCATCTGCGACCATTTCCACTTGAGTAATGCCGAACTTTCATGCCTTAGCAATGGAAAACCACTCACAGTAAGCATTGACGATGAACCAGTAACAATGGGAATCGACTTGGATGACCTTACAGGTATCCGTGTTTCCAAGGGAGACGAACAGCAATGGCGTTCACAACCCAAGAAGGAATGGGAGAAATACAACTTCGGTATCTATGGATGCTGGACTATGGACGAGAATGGCAATCTGGACTATACTCCAGAGGAAGAATATACCGATGAGATGTGGAACGAGCTCAACAAAAAAAGCGAGATACGCAAACAACAAGCAACACACAAAATGTAACAACACATGGCAAAAGAGAAATTCTACACAGAAGAAGAGCTCGTCGAGAAAATGCAAAACGGCGAGTATGGTTGGCTGGATTATGTCAACCACCATTCAAAGGAATGGAAAGAAGATTATAAACACTATTGTGAAAGCCGTGGCAAAGCCATCAACCATGACAGTGCAGCCGAGTTCGTAGAATTCAAGCAAGCACAACTGGAGACAGCAATGGAAGACGGTGATGCCTAATCATTCCCAAAACTATGTCAATTAGAAAAAATACAAACCCTCGCTCGTTAGATCTGCAACCAGAACTACAAGACATCTTACTGAGAAATGGTATGCAAGCACATATCCATGCCAGTAGTAATGGCTTTCAGTTGGTAGTTCAGGGACATGATTCCCCTGTACTCAACTATTCTATCAGTGAGAGACAGTTACAAGCACTAACCGATTGGGGCACTAATTCAGCCAATAAGAAAGCCTATAACACTTTCACAAATCTAGTAGCCAATGACTTTGACATGCCCAAGAACTTTGTTCATGCACGCAATGCCAATGGCCGAGTGGCTATGGGTTTGCATGGCTATCGTATTGGTGTAGGTGAATACGGACGTAACCCAGCACCATCTTTTAGACAAGGTTGGAGAGCTATGGGAATGCAAGACCCCGTGCCATTCTTAGGCTGGACACCTCGCCAACAAGACGGTTATCATCTGAGACGCATCAACGGAGGACTTTATTACCCTGCAGGTGCGCCTATGGTTCCTAATCGTCCCGATGGTCGCATGAAACCCGGAGAACTTCAAAACGGTGGTTATGGCTTTTACTATAAAGGACAGCCATCACCCGTAAAACAAGATATCCTACAAGATTTGCAAGCCGTAATTCAACCTATACAAGCACGTCCAAGAACGACTCAGCCAGCAGAACCTTACAAAGAGGTCATCACTTCACCTGTGTATTTCACCAATGAGAAGTGGCAAGAGATATTGGCTTCTCATGGTCTGATTATCGACCCAACTACCAAGACACTGACCGTTCA
>CALNBT010000055.1 GCA_937874345.1 uncultured Prevotella sp. | reverse complement strand
AAGATTCGCTATCACAACGGTCAGGTTTCTTATGAAACCAGACTCCATTATCTTACTCAATGGCTGGAGTCTAATATCGATTGTGGCAATATTAAAGAAGTAAATGATATTAAGCCACCATACAAAGCCATTAAGAAGATAAACTTATACTTCATGACCACACACCCTCAGTTTTACCCAAATCTGAAGAATAATAAATCATTAATTCTAAAGATTAAAGAAATTGAGAAGAACTTGAGTGGGAAAAATATTTCTTATATTCCAAAGAAAATGACCAACAACAATGATTATTTAAGACAAATGATTAAAGATGGAGACATTATTGCATTGGTAACAAATAAACCCGGACTCGATTTTGCACATGTAGGAATAGCTGTATGGTCAAATAATGAATTACATTTAATAAACGCCTCTTCTATTCATCATCGGGTCATAGAAGATGGCAATAGTCTTTATAGATATCTATTACAGCAACGCTCTCAAGTTGGCATTAAACCATACAGAGTAAACTAAGTTTTAAAAATAAGATTGGTAATTTTTCATCAGACACAGTATTTTACTGTGGCTCGACGAATCCATAAGCATGCATATATTTGGTGAAAAGCGAATTTCCCTATCACTTTCAAGTGAAGAATTTTTACGTATGACAAGCAACCTTTTTGGCATGCACAAACCTATTTGTCAAGAAAATATACCTACTTTGCGGGCTTTATGCTATCCGCATCTAGAAATAAAGGCCCGTACAAGGTGCCTTGACAATCTGTTTAAGCATTCAATAATGCTACATGTAATTTATAAACCTTCATTCAGGATATAATGATAATTCTTATGAAAAATTTGAGATGTTTCATTTTATTGTTTCTGTTTTTTGTATGTAACAGTATACTTGGCGTAGAACAAAGAGATACAACCCTGATTCATTTGGACAGTGTTGTTGTAACAGGTTCGCGCGATCAAACAGATGTTCGTAACCTACCGATGACTATTTCAGTGATTGGAAAGCAACGATTAACCGAGAATCATCAAAATAACGTTCTTCCCACCTTGTCTCAGCAAGTTCCCGGACTCTTTGTAACCAGTCGTGGTCTCCTTGGGTTTGGGGTGAGTGCAGGGGCTGCCGGAACAATCAAGGTACGTGGAGTCGGCGGAATGGCCGATCTACTTGTGCTTATAGACGGGCTTCCTCAATATGCAGGTCTATACGGGCATCCTCTTGCTGATACCTATCAAACCATGCTGGCCGACCGGGTTGAGGTACTTAGAGGGCCGGCCTCGATGGTCTACGGATCGAATGCCATGGGCGGGGTGGTTAATATTGTAACACAACAGATGGTGCAAAACGGCATGAATTCGCACATTCAGCTGCAAGGAGGCAGTTATGGCACATGGATGGCACATGCCGTCAACAGCACACGTAAGGGAAAGTTCTCGAGCGTTGCGGGTGCAGGCTATGGGCGTACCGATGGGCATCGCCCCCATTCGGCGTTCAAACAGACCAATGGCTTTTTGAAACTCGGGTATGATTTTACGCGCCATTGGGCTCTTGCGCTCAACACCAACATTAATTATTTTGAATCATCAAACCCAGGCGAAGTCTTCAATCCACTTATCGACAACGATATGATGATTACCCGTGGCACCGCAACAGTTTCAATGACCAATGAATACGCACAAACCGGCGGAGCTCTTCGGATGTATCTTCATTGGGGACATCATCACATTAATGATGGGTATCATGCGGGCGAGGTGCCGCAGAAGGCTTATTATTTGCATGATGACAGAATGGGAGGATTGTCGCTTTATCAAAGTTTTCAACTGTTTTCGGGTAACCGAGCAACCGTAGGTTTTGACATCATGCAGGCCGGTGGACACGCATGGAACAAAGCAATGGCGGATGGAACACGAACTGACATTGCCAATAAGCAAGTTACCGAAACGGCCGGATACGTTGATATGCGGCAAACAATCACACCATGGATGCTTGTTGATATTGGTATCCGTCTCGATCATCACTCGGTCAGCGGTAACGAATGGATACCGCAGGGAGGCGTTAATTTCTTCTTGAAGAACCATGCAACACTTCGCGCGATGGTTGGCAAGGGGTTTCGTTTTCCAACCATTCGAGAATTATTTATGTATCGCCCTGCCAACGACGAATTGAAGGCACAACAACTGATGAACTATGAACTGTCTTACCGGCAACATCTTCTTGAAAAAAGACTTTCCATCGGTGCCAATGTCTTTTATCTCAAGGCAAAAAATATGATAGAGGTGCGAATGATTGATGGAGCACCACGCAATGTAAATACCGGTTTGATGGAAAATTCGGGCTTGGAAGTGGAGTTCGACTTGAAAATGAACCGTTACATCGATGTCAATGGCAACTACAGTTTCCTTCACATGAGCCGTCCTCAGTTGGCAGCACCCAGACACAAGCTGATGATAGGGGCCGGTTATCAACAAAACCGTTTTCGACTGAACAGCAACTTGCAATACATCGCAGGTCTGTATACAATCATTGGTGCCAATGAAAAGAAAGAAAACTATTGGCTATGGAATCTGACAACCGGCTACCAACTGTCAAAAAAACTGCAGCTCTTTGTCAAAGGCGAGAACTTGTTGGCTCAACAGTACCAGACTATCAATGGATTTCCCATGCCCAGAGCAACCTTCATGGGCGGTATCGATCTGACGTTCTGACCGGTTCGGTCAAAACAGGTTGGGTAGCAGATGAAGAATTGTGAACTTCTTGTTTTCCAACACCTCCCCCCCCTTATCAGTGAATAGATTGGAAAGCTTCAAAAAGAAGGATGGACCAATGAGATAGCACTGCAAAATGGGCAAGATTGTCAAGCAAAATGAATAAGATTGCCAGCCAATTTGGCCTACTTTGAAGGGCGATATGACGTCAGATATCGCACTTGGCTGTTTTCTGCAAAGCCTGACCTCAATCTTCAATGTACCAGAACATGACAAACTCGTTCGAGCTCAAGGTTTTTTAGCCATGTTATAGACCAAATTAGGTGTAATAAACATTTGATGAAATGAAATATTTCAAATGTATATTACACCATAAAAAAGAGTTTAATCTTCAATCTGACCGATTTACTTTGTCACTTACTACTCTTTTAACTTTGCGAAATACATCGCAAATGAACGATACAAGAAGTGAGTCCATTTGCCAAAGGGGACTATGATCAATGCCCATTGAGCCAAAACAGTTAGATGTACTAGATACAGCCACTTATTAGTTGCAAGTATGTCCAAATCAATAAACAAACGGACTAAAAACGACGTCAGGCCCATTAAAAATAGCCAAATGACAAAAAGCCAATCTGAAGGCTGAGAGTGTTTACTGATTTCTTTATTTTTCTTTATTCGACTTAATACAAAATCAAATGTAACAACAAAGATTATTGAACTTACCACATAACCGAAGATTGTAAT
>CALNBT010000054.1 GCA_937874345.1 uncultured Prevotella sp. | reverse complement strand
AAGAAATACATTCCTTTAATTTGATAAATAGAGGATAAACAATAAAAGAAACTCTTCCCGAGAAAACCTTGGGAAGAACTTTAAATTAGTTTGTCTGTCACCTTTATTCGCCTCAAATCACTGGCGAAGCCAAAAAGGATTCCCGCTATCAACGATCCCGTCTGTTGCGCCTGGTTTGTCCTTCATTTTGTCGTTTTCCGGATTTCGTTATGCGATTGTCCTGTGTAAAATTCGGATTATACGATGCCCTTCCTTTGTTCTTTGTGGCTACCGGTCTGGCTGTCGCTGGCTTATGCGAAGTTGTTGACGCAGCAGGAGTATTGGAGAACAATTGAGCAATCAACTCAGGTTTACCCAATCTTCGCAATTCGTTTTCGATGTTACGTCGTTCTTCGGGCTTGTACCAGAAGAAGAACTGTCGTTGTGCCAATTTCTCTCTGGGAGACTTTGCGCTGAAGACGGGGTCGAGCGTATAAGGATGAAATCCCGTATACCAGGCTTCGGTGCTCACGGTCATGGGCGTAGGGGTGAAGTCCTGTACCTGTTCAAGGTGGAAATTCAGATTCTTCGTCTTGATGGCTAAGTCGGCCATGTCTTGTTCTTGACATCCCGGATGACTACTTATGAAGTAGGGGATGAGTTGTTGGTTGAGGTGCTCTTCTTGGTTGATACGGTCGAAGATAACCTTGAACTGTTCAAATAGCTTGAAAGATGGTTTGCGCATCAAATACAGCACCTCATCAGAGGTGTGTTCGGGCGCTACCTTCAGTCGCCCGCTGACATGTTTGGCAATCAGTTCCTTGGTGTATTCGCGTGCAGCCTGGTTTACCTTTTCGTCTTTACTGTGGTTCAGTATCAAGTCGTAGCGCACACCGCTGCCGATAAAACTCTTTTTGATTCCCGGCAAAGCATCTACCGATCGGTAGATGTCAAGCAGTTTGCTGTGGTCGGTGTTGAGGTTGGGGCATATTTGCGGATGAACGCACGACGGTCGTTTGCAGTGTTCACAGACCTTTGGGTTACGTCCGCTCATGCCGTACATGTTGGCCGACGGACCACCAAGATCAGATAGATAGCCCTTGAAATCGGGCATTTCAACTACTTGTTTGACTTCTTTCAAGATACTCTCCTTCGAACGGCAAACCACAAACTTGCCTTGATGGGCAGAAATGGTGCAGAATGCACAGCCTCCGAAGCAGCCTTGATGGATGTTGACCGAGAACTTGATCATCTCGTATGCCGGAATACGCTTGCCTTTGTATTTAGGATGAGGCAAGCGGGTAAAAGGCAGGTCATAGAGACTGTCCATCTCTTCGGTTGTCAATGTTGGAAAAGGAGGATTGACGACAGCAAACCGATTGTCAACTGCTTGTATCAAGCGTTGGGCATGAACCTTGTTCGATTCTTCCTCGATATGGCAGAAGTTCTCGGCTTGAGCTCGTTTGTTGCGCAGACACTCTTCATGACTGTGCAATACGATATCGTTTTTTTGAATACCTTTGTCTATTTCGTCTTCTTTGGCCAGGTATACGGTTTGAGGAATATCATGGATATCCTTGATCTTCTCTCCCGCATCGATTCGTTGGCAGAGCGCTAACAGTGCTTTCGGCCCCATGCCATAGAGAATCATATCGGCATCAGAATCAACCAAGATACACTTGCGCAGTTCGTCTTTCCAATAATCATAATGAGTAAGACGCCGCAACGAGGCTTCGATACCGCCAAGGACAACCGGCGTTTCTGGAAACAACTTTTTGAGGATCTGGGAATAAACAATGGTGGGATATTCGGGACGACAGTCGTGTCGGCCATCCGGACTATAGGCATCTTCTTTTCTCAGCCTGCGGTTAGCAGTGTATTTGTTGACCATCGAATCCATACAACCCGGTGCGATACCGAAGAACAATCGTGGCTTGCCTAGTTTTTTGAAGTCACGAAAATCGCCATGCCAGTCGGGTTGAGGTATTATGGCGACACGGTAGCCTGCTGCTTCGAGCGCTCTTCCGATGACAGCCCCTCCAAAAGATGGATGGTCTATATAGGCATCTCCCGATAGCAAGATGACATCCAGTTGGTCCCATCCTCTGAGTTCACACTCTTTTTTATTTGTTGGGAGAAAGTCTGTTAATTGATAATTCTTCAAAGGATATTGTGTTTATGTTTCTTGTGAACTTGCCTGTGGTAGTCTTATGCCTCAGCAGGTTCTACTTCGCCGATGTCTTGCATCTTGCTCCAGTCTACATACAGCTGAACCAGCTGTTGTAATCCGAAAGCCTTCATGTTTGCGTTGTATACCACGTCAAGACAAAGGTCGAGGAGGGCACGGTCGTTTTTTTCTTCAGATTCGAGAAGTGAACGGATATTCATCTTTAATTTCTCGAGTACGTCTTCATCAATGATCCCATTGCTATCGATCAGATGGTCGAAAAGCGCATACTGTTGAATGCTTTTAAGATGATCTTCAGAAACCTCTATAAATCGGGTTCCACTAGCGTTTGCTTGAATTTTATTCTTCATATGACTGATATTTATTGTTATTGGATAAATGCTAATTCTATTTGGTTCCTAGGATTCAACGGTTTGATCGTTCCTTTTCTATTCCAACAGAAAGTTCAGGATGCCGGTCATAACTTGTTGTTGGGTAGTTTGATCGATGATGCATTCAAAAGGGAATCCCATTGTATAGGTTCTGTACGTCTTGCCCTTGTAAGCTACTGCAGCACTGGCTCCGTTTCCATAAGTCATAACGCACATGCCCCCTGTTGAGGGCGAAAGAATTTCGGAGGATGTGGCAGCATAATGTTTCTCATTCGGCGTTTGATAAAACGTCATGCTCATTCCCAATCCTTGTACGACATTACTCTTGGCAAGGGTGTCGGCAGGTGTATAGGTCAATTTCAACACATTGCTCAAGAAGTTTTTCTCTGAATCTTGCTGCATGTCTGAACCGATATACGACCCACTGATGAATAACGTTCCGCCATGATCGGTATAATTGGTGAGTAATTGTTGCATGTACGACGTAAAGGTTTTATAGAATCCTACCGTGTAAGGTTCATATTTTTCTAAACCCAATATCAAGTCAACGCAAGGATAATCTTTCAATTTTACGGAACCCAGTGTTACGGCTTCGCTAGAAGCGCTTACCACATTGTATTTTTTGCTCGAGGCGATGGCTTGGGTATGTTCCTGGACATAATCGAAGGTGTTACCGGCAATGAATTGCCCTGCCAGTTCGTTTCCACCATATCCTAGTCCGCTTTCAGATTCGTTACCCATCTTGGCTTTGTCAAAAACCTTCTGTTGACCTGCCCAACCGGCTGTCAATCCATAAGAAACCCCAAGGTCTTCGTTCAAGTCAAATCCCTGTGCCTGATCGTTATTGATGACTTTCGGGGCCGACAGTCGGTTGAAATTGTTGACGACCAGAATCGTCTTTTGGGCTAAAGGAGAAAGGTAAGCCGACAAAGTCTCTGTTGGAAAGCTTTCGCCACCGTTGTTGCATGCCGTTATTTTGAAATTATACTGAACGTCGGGGGCAAGTTCAACGATGTAAGAAGTTCCCTTGACTTTCTTGCCATTGTCAAATCCACTTGTTCCTGCCGCGGTATAGATGTTATATGAGGTTGGCATGGCTGTTGGCTCTTTGGGATCTGTCTGTGCGCTCCATGACAGTTTTACCTTGTGAGGTGAAACAAATTCGATGCTGAAGTTCTGGGGAGCCAATGGCTGAATGGTATAAGCATCACCATGTTGGTTGTTGACATATCTAAGAATTGTCTTGTAAATCGAACGTGCCAGCTGAAACTTGAAGTTGGGATCCTGCCCCAACACCATGTCTGGAAAGTTCTGATGTGACAATGTTTCCAAGATGGCCGATGGCGTTTCTGGCTGTCTGGTTTCTGAATAGTTTCTGTCCCAAAGAAATCTTTTTGGCCAAGTTATCTTATCTGTAGAAAGATCGTTGACCACATTGTTCAGAAGGTCGTTGGCAAAATCTTTTGAAGTCATGCGCGAGATGCCGCAGTCCAGTCGTCCATCATTGAATCCTGTAGTACAGATGGCCAACGAACCGATGAGAGATTTGCCGTCAGCAGAATAGCCGGCATCGCTATGAATGGCCAATGACAATTCTAAAGGAACTCCCAATCCATCGCGGGTGGGAACAAAAACACTTCCTCCCGCCAGCCAGTTGGACATAGCCGACCGAACGTTGATGTCGTCGGCATAATCGTCCTGCCCTCCGTTCTTGCTATAGACACTGTATGGTGCTCCAGCCCATTGGGCATAGTAGCGTGCGCCTTCAGTAGCTCTGGGTAACCCGCTCGTTTGTACGCCTCGCCGGATATTGCCCATGCCTCCGCCAAAGCGAACGGCATCAGTGGTCACCCAACGTTTATTCTTTCTTGAATTGTTGGTTACCACAACTCGGTTATATTGATTGCAGCCGGCATCAAAATCAAATGTGCCAAGATATACCCAAGTGCCTCCACCCATCTGCTGGTTCACCCTGAAAATGGTTGTTTGTCCTTTGTGGTAGACGATGTATTGGGCATCATCTACACTTTCTGGGAGTGTCTGATAGCTTACATAAACAGCATATCGACCGGCATCCGTGAAGTTGGGCTGATAGGATACCAAACTGGTATTTTTGTGTTTGGTAGATTCAATAACTCTTGCAGTTCCTTGCTCAAAAGGGTTTTCTCCATCTGAGTAGGAGGTTGCTTTCTGAGCAAATCCTTTGGTGTTGGCTTGTTGCCATTCATTCGTTACGTTCACTTCAAGATAGGAAACACCCTTGTCAGCATCATCATTGTCAACAATAAACTCATGCCGTTGCCAGTCGCGTTCACGGGGTGTAAATACATTTGCACCCGCATTTTCAAGCATCGGAATGAGATAGGGTACGACGATTGTCTGGGTAAAGAGATCTTCTGTTGTTCCAAAGAGATTAGGACGCTGCCATTGCCATCTTGATTTATCCTGACTGTAGTAACTGCCATGGCTGGCCCAAACAACAATGTGTTTGTTTTTTAGTCCTTTTTTGATGTGGTTGGGCCGTGAGATGTTTTCTACCCAAGGTTTGCCTTTGTATTCGATATCTCCCCATGCACGTGTATCGGCGCTGTTCAGTTGGGCAGACAAAGAAATGCAAGGAAGAGAAAAGAGTAAAAACAGAACGAACCTTGATTTCATGAATGCACGTCTCCTATGGTAAATTTTTTTGGATGTTTCCCCTGAAAATCTTTGAAGTATAATTTGATTTCGTTCATCTCATTTTCAATATCTCCTGAAGGAATGATCGATTTTGTACACTGAATCTTTTTCTTCTTATAATCCACTCCATAAAGCATGATGGGAATTTTAGCCTTCAAGGCAATATAATAGAAGCCTCGCTTCCATTCTGTGTTGTAAGAACGGGTTCCTTCAGGTGTAACACAGAGATGGAAAGATTGACTTTGAATAGCCATTTCTGCTAATTGATCTGTCATCCGGGTCTTTTTTGAACGCCATACTGGAATTCCTCCCATGGATTTTAATAGAGGTTTTAATGGGCCTACAAACCATTCTTTCTTCATGAGAAAATTGGCCTTCAAATCTTCAGACATGCTAAAGAGCTCGCCAATGAAGAAATCCCAGTTGCTTGTATGGGGTGCCAGGCAGATAATATATTTGTCGGGATGGTCTACGGTGATATCTTTCGTCCATCCCATACGACTGTATAACAGCCAGTTACATATTTTTTTCAGCATTGTTTGTGACAGTATTATTCAAGATTAGTAATCTGGTCAGCAATTTCAGATGCCTGTTTATGAAATTCATTTTTTAGATGCATGAAATATTGTTTTGCATTCATACCAGGCTCAGGATGAGAAATACGTTGAACATACTGATTACTGAGATCGAAAATTGATTTGAACAAAGCGTTCATATCGTCAGGATTACGATCTCCGCTGTACAATGATGCCGCTACACATTCAACGAAAAGGTTGTTGCAAGCATGTTCTATGTCGCGTTTTAATTCTCTTTTACTAGCCATTTTTCTAATTCTTTATTTATATCTGTTTGAAATTTATTGATGTTCAAAGATAGAAAAAATATCTGAAGTTCCAAGAGAAAGACTCAAAAATTGCAGTTTTCTTAAAGAATTGTTTCTGAGTCTCATCAAAAAGAAGTAAATTTGCATACGTTATTAGATACAAATCAAACAATATAATTTTATTAAAATTCTTAAGATGAAAACAAGTGCATTGCAGAAAGAAAGAGCTACGTATCAGCCAAAACTGCCGAAAGCTCTTCAAGGTGCTGTGAAAGTTCAAGAAGGAAAACCCACTGAGAGCGTTGACAATCAGGATGAAATCAAGCAATTGTTCCCCAATACTTACGGAATGCCTTTGATTGAGTTCGTTCCCGGAGATCAAGTACAGAGCCAAAAGCTGAATGTCGGCGTGATATTGAGTGGTGGCCAGGCTCCTGGAGGCCATAATGTTATCAGTGGTCTGTTTGATGCATTGAAGAAATTGAACCCTGAAAATCATCTCTATGGTTTCTTGATGGGACCTGGTGGACTGGTTGACCATGACTATATCGAAATAACAGATACGTTTCTAGATGAATATCGTAATACTGGTGGCTTCGACATGATTGGTTCGGGTAGAACGAAATTAGAGAAGGAAGCACAGTTTGAAAAGGGGTTGGAAATTCTTCGCGAACTCAATATCAAGGCGCTTGTCATCATTGGTGGTGATGATTCTAATACGAACGCATGCGTATTGGCTGAATATTATGCCGCAAAAAAATATGGCATTCAGGTCATTGGCTGTCCTAAGACAATTGACGGCGATTTGAAGAACGACCAAATTGAAACTTCTTTTGGATTTGATACAGCTACAAAGACCTATTCAGAACTGATTGGTAATATCGAAAGAGATTGTAACTCAGCACGTAAATATTGGCATTTTGTTAAATTGATGGGCCGTTCTGCATCTCATATCGCTTTGGAGTGTGCCTTGCAAACCCAACCAAACATCTGTCTGATTTCTGAAGAGATTGAAGAGAAGGACCAAACGCTGAATGAGATTGTTGAGAATATCGCATCTGTAGTTGCCCATCGTTCGAAAGAAGGAAACAACTTTGGTGTTGTATTAATTCCTGAAGGATTGGTCGAATTTGTCCCTGCAATCGGACGGTTGATTTCTGAATTGAATGATTTGATGGCTGCTCATGGTGCCGACTATCGTGATTTGGATAAAGATACTCAGCGTGAATACATCATTGCTCACTTGTCTGAAGCAAATCGTTCTACATTCGAAACATTGCCCGAAGATGTAGCTCGTCAGCTAAGTCTTGACCGTGATCCTCACGGAAACGTTCAAGTTTCTTTGATCGAGACAGAAAAGCTGTTGTCACACATGGTTGCAGCCAAGTTGGATCAATGGAAGAAAGACGGCAAGTTCGACGGAACATTCTCAGCATTGCATCATTTCTTTGGTTATGAAGGACGCTGTGCAGCTCCATCAAACTTCGATGCCGACTATTGCTATGCATTGGGTACTAGTGCCGTTCAATTAATTGCAAATGGAAAAACAGGATACATGGCTATCGTAAAGAATACTACCAGCAGCACCGATGAGTGGAAAGCGGGTGGTGTGCCTATCACGATGATGATGAACATGGAGCGCCGTAATGGTGAGATGAAGCCTGTGATTCGCAAGGCTCTTGTTGATCTGAATGGCAAACCTTTCAAAACCTTGGCTAAACACCGTGAAGAATGGGCAAAGAATACTTGCTACATCTATCCGGGGCCAATTCAGTATTGGGGACCAAGTTCTGTTTGTGACCAGACGACCAGAACGCTTGCATTGGAGCAAGAGTAAGTCTTATCTGAAAGATTTAGCAATTTTACATATAAGAATCTGCACATGTAGTTCGTAAAAGTATTGCATGTCAGATTCTTTTTTCTATCAATTACCAGTAGAAAAGAAATGTCCGCCAAGACAACCAGACGAAAAACAAAAAGGAAATCCATTGGATTTTTTGAGAAATATCCACGCAAATTCATTTGGATTGGTGGGTTATTCTTTGCGTTACTCTATGTCTGGGCGTTTTACGAATTCTTTGTTAATCCAACAGGTTTCCGTTGGCGTGCTATCTTTGGTGATGCGAATTATCCTGAGGGATACGAGATTCATGGTATCGATGTCTCGCATTATCAGGGCGAAATAGACTGGGATCAGTTGAAAAATTCGATGATTCAGGGAAGTCCTCTTCGCTTTGTGATGATCAAAGCTACTGAAGGCTCTGACCGGTTAGACGAAAACTTCAACAATAACTTTTACAATGCACGTGAAAATGGCTTTCTTCGAGGAGCTTACCATTTTTGGAGTAACAAGTCTTCTGCACGTGAACAAGCTTATTATTTTCTCAAACAAGTGCATTTAGAAGATGGAGATTTGCCACCGGTTCTTGATGTTGAGCATAAACCTGCCAACAAGAGCGTGGAGGAATTTCAAACAGATGTTCTTACATGGCTGCATATCGTAGAAGACAAATATCACGTCAAGCCAATTATTTACACCTATTATAATTTTAAAGATGCATATTTAGGCGCTCCCGTTTTCGATGATTATCCTTATTGGATAGCTCACTATTATGTTGACAAAGTAAAATATAAAGGTGCATGGAAGTTTTGGCAACATACAGATGCAGGCAAGTTACCAGGAATAAAAGGCTATGTTGACTTCAATATTTATAATGGATCGTATTACGATTTGAAGCAAATGACCATTGGGAAGCGTAAGGATGTTTGGTAAAACTGGTTGTAATCCTTTTTTGTGTTGTAGGGATTACACCAAATGTTATTCATTATTTGAAACAGTACCGCTCGTATGCTAAGCTATTGTCCATAGTATCTTTTATTAGCCTAATGTTAAACAGCACCATTCATCTTTAACCATTCGACTTATTTCGTGCAATCCTAGGCTGGAAGCCCTTTCCAATATCAACTCGATATCGCTCTCAAAGAATCCACTGATAATTAAGATCGAACTGCCATTCATCATTTCTTTGAACTGTGGCATGTCATTCAACAAGATGTTTCGGTTGATATTGGCTAAGACCACATCAAAGAGCCCGCATACATGTGACAGGACATTCACATCGCCCAATAATACCTCAGGATTCTCAATACCGTTGATTTCCATGTTGTGTCTCGTATTCTCAACACACCATTCGTCTATATCGTAACCAACAGACTGCTTCGCACCTAACTTGTACGATGCTATCGACAGAATACCTGTTCCACATCCGCAATCGAGAACTCGTTTGTCTTGAAGATTCGTCTGTAACAGCGAAGTTAACATCATACGAGTAGTCGGATGATTTCCCGTGCCAAAAGCTTGTCTTGCGTCGATACCAATTGCTATGATATCAGGGGATGTAGGTTGATAACCGGTTTTAGCATCATAGATGACAATCTTTCCTTCGATGTCTATCGGCTCAAATCCAGAGTTTTCCCATTCCTCATTCCAGTTTTTATCCTCAGCATCTGTGATTTGAAAAGTGATTTTGGTATTCTCCAATGGAAAATGATTCAAGGTTTCTTGTAGCAACTGGTCTTCAAAAAGATGGCTTTGGATAAAACCTCTCAATCCTTCGTCGGTTTCTTCAAAGGCTTCAAAGCCGATATCACCGGCTGCATCGGCCAATAGGTCGCGTGCAGTCTGCAATAAAGTAGCTTCACAGTCGATTTTAAAGTCTGCTATCTTATATTTCATATTCTTAACTTAATATTTCTTTGCAAAGATATAAAAAATAGGGAAAAGCCTACTATTGGTTAGGGAATTTCCTTAATTTTGCAGCAAATAAAATACTATATTTGCATTAAATAAAGAAGAATAAAATAAAAGGAGTGACGTATGAAAAAGTTAATTTTATCTTCCCTCTTGTTGGGGATGTTGCCCATTAGCATGATGGCACAAGACGATATGTATATGATACCGTCTCATCCGACAACTTCTGTCAGAAACTCCTCTTCCATGAACCAGGCAGACGAAGTAACTTACAGTGGTAGTAATCGTGATGTAGACGAATACAATCGCAAAGGTCAGTTCTGGAGTCATTATCAAAAAATAGGTACAGACCAATCGGGTAATGATGTCATTCAATTTCAAAAGGGACGGGGTGTTTATCCCGATTCAACCTATATTGATACTACTTTTGTTGGAAAATATTATGATACGATTGTCGATGATAACGATTATCGTATGACTAATAGAATGAGTCGTTGGGATGGTTTCTATGATCCTTGGTTCTATAGTTCATATGGTTGGGGTTCACCTTACTGGTCCAGCCGATGGGGATTCTACGATCCATGGTTCTATGGCTATTCTGGCTGGAATAATCCATGGTATGGAGGCTATGCTGGCTGGTACGATCCTTGGTATTCTGGATATTATGGTTATGGATACCCATATGGTTATGGCTGGGGGTATCCTTATAGCTACTGGTATGGTGGCGGTTATGGCTGGGGAGGATATCCTTATGCTTATTCATATCGCAGTGGGCATACCGGAACACTTGATTATTATGACCGCTCTAACTACTCTGGTGGTAACCGTCGTTATACAACAGGTGTACAGCCCAATGGTCTAACACGTGGAACTACAATTTACAACAGTTCTTCAAGCAATAATAATGTAGCATTTGGATCTCGTCGAAGCACCACACCAACGCCTTCTTATGGACAAAGCAATAGCACATATGGCAATACCCGCTCTTATACACCAGCTCCATCAAGCTCTTCAAGTGGATCGTTTGGTGGCGGATTTAGCGGCGGTTCGTCTTCTGGTGGCGGATTAAGTGGTGGCGGCCATCTTGGTGGCGGACGCCGATAAGGGTCAGAAACAGAATTATATTCGATTTATTTAAATATAAGAGATAGGAAACAAGATGAAAATGAAATATATTTTTACAGCGTTTTTGCTGTTTGGCGCTTTTGCTGCTTCTGCACAAGAGACATACGAGAATACAAAAATGGTTGACAACGACCTGAATGGAACTGCTAAATATATAGGTATGGGCGGTGCAATGGATGCCTTGGGAGGCGATATTTCTGTCATTTCTACGAATCCTGCCGGTATTGGTATTTTCAATTCCTCTCGGGCTGACCTGTCTTTCGGAATGGTATCGCAACAGGGTGCAAAGGCTTTTGGCAATGCAAATGCGACAAATGCCAGTTTTGACCAGTTGGGTTTTGTCTATTCGGATAAATGGGGCAGTGGTTTCAATTTTGCAGCGAACTACCATAAGAGTCTTAATTTCGACTATATCCTTTCTGCTGCAGGAGCCCTGAATAATGCATCACAGAATACCTTATCGTTTCTCAAGGCTATCGGTGGCTACGATCAGAATGGTACTTCTATTTTCAATGTAGAGAATACGAATAATGGTCTGATGGGTAAAGCGCCTTATACGAGCCAATTGGATAATTTGTATTATAACAACTTTATCATCGACAATTCTTCTTTGCCAGGATATAATTCTGCATCGAAATATTTGATGAACAGAGCCAATTCTGGGTATATTGGCGTTTACGATTTCAATATCAGTGGTAGTACAAACAACCGTTTCTTTTATGGTTTAACCGTTGGAATACATGATGTTCATTACAAGGGACTCAGCGCTTATAACGAAAGTCTAGTCAATTACCAAGGTCAGTCTGCAGGTAGTTTGACTGTAAATGACGAAAGGAACATTACCGGTTCGGGTGCAGATTTCAAGATTGGCGTTATTTTCTTGCCTATCAAGTATAGTCCTTTCCGTGTTGGTTTGTCGATTGCCACACCTACGTTCTATTCATTGACGACGAGCAATAGTACGATGTTAACAAATTCTAGCAACGTAACGGGTTACAATAAGGGTTGGACAACAAGTGAGGCATATAGTTTCAAGCTAAATACACCTTGGAAGTTTGGTCTTAGCTTAGGACATACCATTGGTAATTATTTGGCTTTGGGTGCCAGCTACGAATATGCTGACTATAGCGCAATGAAAACACTCGTAAACACTGGTAGTAGTTATGATCCTTATTATGGTTCTTATTATGATACTAGTTCCAATGATGTTACGATGAACAATCATACCAAACAAACGTTGAAGGCTGTTTCTACTTTTAAAATTGGTGCAGAGTTCAAGCCTATGTCAAACCTTGCCTTGAGGGCTGGTTATAATTATCTGTCTCCGATGTATAGTATGCAGGGATATAAGGATGGTTCAATCGATTCTTATGGCTCAAATTACAGCTCGGCGACTGACTATGTCAATTGGAAGAGTACTAACCGCTTGACATTGGGTGCGGGTTATACTATGGACCGTTTCAATATCGACCTGGCCTACCAATATAGTGCGCAGGATGGTGAATTCCATCCGTTCATGGATGCTTATGGAGATTATTATTACATGAATACGCAGACCAACAAGGTTGAAGTTGAGAAAATAGACAATTATCAGGATCCCGTGAAGGTCAGCAACCAGCGTCATCAGCTTCTGCTAACATTGGGTTATCGTTTCTAACGGATAGAAACAAACATATAGATTAGGGGCTTGTCATTGTCGACAAGTCCCTTTTTCATTTTTTCCAATGTTTATTCCTGTAGAACAACACCGTAATTAATTATTTTTTTATTCTACTTTGATCGTTAAAAGATCAATGTAGTCCAATTACTTTCTTGATTCTCTTTCGATAACTGTTTTTATTCAATAAAAAAAGACATCGATGGTCAACCATCGATGTCTTAGATCGTATTTTGTCTTGAACGATTAATCAAGCCATTTTACATAACAGAAATCCTGTCTGTGTGGCAGATTCTCATTCTTTGGGAACATTCTTACACCTGTTTTAAAGATGCCGGCATCATCCGGTTCTACCTCTACCACGAAGGTATATTGGTTTCCGTCTTTATGAACCATCTTAAATTGCTCAATTTGATAGACTTCCTTACCGTCTTCATCTGGCTTGTTTTTTAAGATCACAAGTTCCAATCCAATAGCATCTTCAAGACCTTGTTCATCAATAACGTACTTAACAGTGTATGTAACACCCGTTTCTCCGCCTGAACATAAGAAATCTATGTCTTTATCAACAACATTGATAGAATCCCAACGTTCAGCAACAGTCTCTTTCCAGAGCGCAAGCTCTTTAGCCATTTGGTTGTTATTGGCAGAAAGTTTGGCGAAACGGTTAGCCTCTTTTACATAGAACTTGTCGTAATAGTCATCAAGCTGACGTTTCATTGTATAGTGAGGAGCTATCGTTGCGATAGAATTTTTGATGACTTTAATCCACTGTTCGCTATATCCCATTTTATTTTTGTTATAGTACATCGGGATAATTTCATTCTCAAGCAAATAGTAAATAGTACTCGCATCCAGTGAATCCTGGTATTCCTGGTTCTGGTACGTTTGCTTTTCTGGCAGAGCCCATCCGGCACCATTGCGATATCCTTCAACCCACCAACCGTCTAGCACTGACAAGTTAATCACACCATTCATCTCCGCTTTCTCACCTGATGTTCCAGATGCTTCAAGTGGACGGGTAGGAGTGTTCATCCAAATGTCAACACCCGATACCAAACGATGTGCCAGCTGCATGTCATAGTCTTCCAAGAAAATGATTTTTCCCAAGAATTCAGGACGTTGACTGATTTCGAAGATCTTCTTAATCAAGCCTTGTCCTGCGCCATCAGCGGGGTGAGCCTTACCGGAGAAGAAGAAGAGTACCGGACGTTCTGGATCGTTTACAATCTTAGACAAACGGTCAATATCTGTAAACAGAAGATGAGCACGCTTGTATGTTGCGAAACGGCGACAGAATCCAATCATCAATGCGTTTGGATTGATACGTTCGAGCAATGACATCACACGTGATGGATCGCCTTGGTTTTTCAACCATGTCTCCGTAAATTTCTCACGAATATACGCAATAAGTTTCTGTTTCAATGCCATACGGGTGTCCCAAATCTCATCATTGGGAACGTTATAGATGGCATGCCAGATACTTTCGTTGCTCTGATCACTCAGAAATGACTCATCGAAGTACTTGTCATAAACTTTTCTCCATTCTGTTGCAGTCCATGTGGGCAAGTGTACACCGTTTGTTACATAACCTACATGACTTTCCTCAGGATAATAGCCTTTCCATATCGGGGCAAACATCTTCTGACTTACCCATCCGTGCAATTTGCTCACACCATTCACTTCCTGGCAGGTATTGCAAGCAAAAAAGCTCATACAGAACTTCTCTGAATGATTATCAGGATTCTGTCTGCCTAAACCGATGAATTCATCCCATGTAATTCCCAATTTTTCAGGATAGCCCCCCATATACTTTCCAAAGAGTGCTTCATCGAAATAGTCGTGACCAGCAGGTACCGGTGTATGGACTGTATAAAGTGAAGATGCACGAACCAGCTCCATAGCTTGGTTGAAAGAAAGTCCGGTGTCTACATAATCACAAAGACGCTGCAGGTTACAAAGTGCGGCATGCCCCTCGTTAGAGTGATAAATCTGCTTGTTAATGCCCAATTTCTTCAAGGTTAGCGTACCGCCAATACCCAGCAAAATCTCTTGCTTAAGACGGTTTTCCCAATCACCACCATATAAAGAATGGGTAATGGGCTTGTCGAACGTTGAGTTCATCTCGTTGTCTGTATCCAACAGGTACAGGCTTATTCGACCAACATTCACACGCCACACATAGGCATGGACCTGATAATTCATATAGGGAACGTCAACCACTACGGGGTTTCCGTTCTCGTCCAACTGCCTTTCGATCGGTAATGAGCCGAAATTCTGCGATTCGTATTGGGCAATCTGCTGTCCATCTATGCCCAAAGTTTGTTTGAAATAGCCATAACGGTATAGAAAACCAACGGCACACATGTCAACATTGCTATCCGAAGCTTCCTTCAAATAGTCACCTGCCAACATTCCCAAACCTCCCGAATAGATTTTCAACACCTGATTCAAACCATATTCCATGCTGAAATAGGCTATCGAAGGACGAGAAGGATTGGGTTTAACATCCATATAGGCACGGAACTTGGCATAGACATCGTTCATCCTTTTCATGAATTGAGCATCTTCTACGATAGCCTCCTTGCGATCGTAGTTGAGCTGCTCCAACAAGGCAACGGGATTATGCCCTACCTCTTCATATAGCTTTTCATCCAAACTCTTGAACAGATCACGAGCTTCATGATTCCACGCCCACCACATGTTGTGAGCCATTTCATCCAAACACTTCAGTTGTTCGGGAAGTCTTGATTTGATTGTCAACTCTTTCCATTGAGGATTGTTGACATATCCAACTTTAATCTTCATTTTCTTACTAGTTCTTATTGTTCTTGATTATATTTCTTTGTTGAGACATTGTCAAAGCCTTCTGGTAAGCTTCATTGTAATAACGTATAAACTTGCTCCACAATGCCTTCTTTGAAAGTTCAAAAGCTTTGTTTCGAATTTCTGTAACTTCTTCTTCTGAATACTGTGTGAATTGAAGGATCGTGTCCTGGATCGTGTCGGCAACTTCAAAATAATTGTTATCCGTACGATGGATCACTTTCACACCATCCGTCAATTCACTGTAACCGCCTTTTACCTCGTTGGCCCATATTCCGAATCCGGCCAAGTCGGTTGTCAAACAGGGCACCTTAAACGCGATAGCCTCGAGCGGTGTATATCCCCAAGGTTCATAATAAGAGGGGTATACACAGAGATCGTTTCCGATGATCAAATCATAATATGTCATATTGAAGACACCGTCGTCTCCGGTAAGGTAGCAAGGAACAAACATCACCTTGACATGATCATCCATTTGATTGTTCATACCAAGTGAGTTCATCATCGCCAATATCCGGTCATCACCAATATTATTGAGCCAATGCGTCAACATCGGGTATTGTAACGGTGTATTGAAAACACGACCCGACTTCAGACGTTCAATCAAGTCTTGACGTGGTTCGCCAACCCAAGCCGGAACTTCGATCACTGCCAAGATCTTTTTATGGCAGTCTTGCGCATAGCGCAGCCCATTCATGGCTTGTAGAAACACATCGATGCCCTTGTTACGAAACTCATAGCGCCCACTTGTTGATACGATGACCGACTCGTTGTCAAAGGTTTCGCCCATCAGCGCATTGGCAACATCCAACAGGCGTTTTCTGGCAGATACTCTTTTTTTCAGAAAGGCATCACCTTTAGGAACGATACTGTCTTCAAATCCGTTCAATAAAACTTCGTCTACAGGTTTGTCCAATAATTCCTGGCATTCGCGGGCTGTGATTCCGCTTACAGTGGTGAAACAATCTACATACTTGGCTGTTTGCTTTTCAATAGAATGCTTACTCTGCATGTTCAATTCCGCCGCCATTTGGTCGCCATTGTATGCACGCAAATATTCATACAACGGTTTGTTGTTGCCTGCTATGCTGCGCCCAATACTCGTGGCATGGGTTGTAAAGATGGTTGCAATTGCGGGAACTCTTGCCTGAATATAGAGCAATCCTAAGCCAGTCATCCATTCATGGCCTTGATAAATAACTTTCTTGGAAGCATCAAGATAGAAATGGTAGTAACTTTCTACCACTTTACCAGCCGCATACGAAAACATTGATGCTTCATCGTAATCGCCGTATCCATGTAGGCTATCTACTTGGAAACCTTCCCATAGACGTGCATAAATCTCGTCTCTTGTTTGGTAAAAGGGTTCGAAGTCAACTAAAACGACAAGCGGATTTCCTGGGATTGCCCATCTACCCACACGCACTTTCAGCCCTTCTGCTGCTGCTTGCTTTACCCAATCGTTTAATAAAGATTTGTCTTCGTAGAAATATGGGGAAGGTTTATCTTTCCAACAGTCTGGACCGATAAAAACTAAATGATCTTTCATCTTACTTTGTAACGTTTTTGCTCGGGTTGAAAGCACTGTATAAATACCACCCACTTTGTTACAAACTTCCCAGCTCGACTCGAAGATATAGTCGGGGACCATCACTTTTGCTGTCATTAAATCACTTAATTGTGTTTGGCAAAGATAGGATAAAAAAAAATAAAAACCAATTTTATTCTCTATATTTTCGCTTTGGCATGGTTTTATTGATTTAAAACATTAACTTTGTACTAACCAATATTTTAGTTATGAAAAAATATTTGTGGCTTAACATTTTATTGTTCTGTTCTGCCATGACAATGGCTCAGGATCATCAGACGGATGTGTTTAAAGGTACGATAGAAAATGCAACGTATCGCATTTTTATCAAGATGAACTTAATCGACAATAATATTACTGTTCCGGGGCAGGATTTATTTGGTAAACTGCCGGGATTTTTGGGAGACAGCATCGATAGTAGGACTTGGCTCTTCACTTCTGCGACCCTCAAGGGCAATACGGCGACTCTCTATATCACGAACGACTATGGGAGCGAGGACCTTGTGGCCACTCTTTCCTATAATCAGGATAACACCTTTCTTTTAAAACAAAAGGAAGGAAGCGACCTCAAGATTGTTCGCGATCGAAAATGGAAAAAGCTACCGAAAGAAATCATATTTATCCGCAAACCAACAGAATAAACGGTGCCCTAAAATAGCAGGCATGAAAGTATTTCCTATCCTATTAGGTGTCCTGCTTTTAGTGCGTAAAAAGATAATAGACCTTTTTTACCCATGGCAAAATGCATGATTTTGTTCAACGAAATCATGGATATTGCACGACAAAAGCATGCATTTTGACAATCAATCTCAATGCTTTGCCCCTTAGCGAAGCAAGAATGTGTAAATTCTGACAGGCTGCTATATTTAAATAGGAAGTCGGTTCGATGATCGATAACCTTTCTTAAAATCGCTACATATAGCTATTGTATTCAGACAGAACAAGTTGTCGATTTGTTAAAAGAATATAATTGTTAGCAAGTTTTGCAAACAACAAGGTCACCTCCTCGTAATAATATTGTAATTTTGCACCCGATTAATTAATTATACATAAAGTCTAACTTTATTAAATTTAAAACATTAATATTTTTTATGTCAGATTTAAAGAACGTCCAGCCATTAGATGACTTCAATTGGGATGAGTTTGAAAATGGAAAAATCGTAAGCGCCAACAAGAACGACTTGTCTCAAGCTTATGACGACACCTTGAACAAGGTCGTAGAACATCAAGTAACAGAAGGTACTGTTATCTTTGTTGACAAGAAAGAAGTTGTTGTCAACATCGGTTACAAGAGCGATGGTGTTATTTCAGCATCAGAATTCCGTTACAACCCTGAATTGAAAGTCGGTGACAAGGTTGAGGTTTACGTAGAGAATCAGGAAGACAAGAAAGGTCAGTTGGTTCTTTCTCACAAAAAAGCGCGTATTTCTCAAAGTTGGGATCGCATCAACGCTGCACTCGAAAACGACGAAGTTATTCAAGGCTATGTTAAGAGCCGTACAAAGGGTGGTATGATCGTTGATGTATTCGGCATCGAAGCTTTCTTGCCAGGAAGCCAGATCGACGTTCATCCTATACGTGACTACGATATTTTCGTAGGCAAAACAATGGAATTCAAAGTTGTTAAGATCAACCAAGAGTTCCGCAATGTTGTGGTTTCTCACAAGGCACTTATTGAAGCTGAGTTGGAAGCACAGAAGAAAGATATTATCGGTAAGCTCGAAAAAGGCCAGATTCTGGAAGGAACCGTTAAGAATATCACCTCTTACGGCGTATTCGTTGACCTCGGTGGCGTAGACGGATTGGTTCATATCACAGATATGTCTTGGGGACGCGTTAGCGATCCACACGAGATTGTACAGTTGGATCAGAAAATCAACGTTGTTATCCTCGACTTTGACAACGAAAAGAAACGTATTGCTCTCGGCTTGAAACAACTTTCTCCTCATCCATGGGATGCGCTTGATCCTAACTTGAAGGTTGGCGACACCATTCAGGGTAAGGTTGTTGTGATGGCTGACTATGGTGCATTTGTGGAAATTGCTCCAGGTGTAGAAGGTTTGATTCACGTAAGCGAGATGTCTTGGAGCCAACATTTGCGTTCGGCACAAGAATTTATGCATGTAGGTGATGTTGTTGAAGCTGTTATTTTGACTTTAGATCGTGAAGATCGTAAGATGAGTCTTGGCATCAAACAACTGAAAGCTGACCCATGGGAAGGCATTGAAGCAAAGTATCCTGTTGGAAGCAAGCATACAGCGAAGGTTCGCAACTTTACAAACTTCGGTATCTTTGTTGAGCTTGAAGAGGGTGTTGATGGACTGATTCACATCAGTGACCTTTCATGGACTAAGAAGGTTAAACATCCTTCAGAATTTACCACTGTTGGTGCCGACATTGATGTTGTGGTTCTTGAAATAGACAAGGCTAACCGCCGTTTGTCTCTTGGACACAAGCAACTTGAAGAAAATCCATGGGATACCTATGAAACCATCTATACACCAGGATCTGTTCACACCGGAAAGATTACTGAAATGATGGATAAGGGCGCCGTTATTACTTTGAACGAAGGCGGAGAAGGCTTTGCTACTCCTAAACACCTTATCAAAGAAGATGGAACGCAGGCTCAATTGGGTGAGGAACTCGAATTCAAGGTTATTGAATTCGTAAAAGAGACCAAACGTATTATTCTCTCTCATAGTCGTACTTTTGAAGACGAGAAAGAAGATGTGAAGTCATCTCACAAGCATGTAGCAAAGAGACCAGAGGCAGCTCCAGTCAATAATGTAACAGCAGGAACAAGCTTGGGTGACCTTGACGTTCTGGCTAAGCTGAAGGCTGATATGGAAAAGGGCGAATAATTTGTCCTGGCAACACATAATAAGCAGGCTGATTCTTTACAGAGTCAGCCTGCTTTTATGATAGATAAAATGCAGTGCTTATGAAAGATTCCAAAACTCTGCTAATAATTGTTAAAACCAAAAAAAAGGATTATCCAACATCCAAGGCGTGATTTTATTTTAGTATCTTTGCATATCAATAAAACATACAAGCCGTTTCAACCTCCGAAACGCGTTTATTTCAATCAATACTTATTATACAATTATGTATAGCAAAGACGAATTATTATCGAAAAGTGTCCAAGAATTAGCGGGCATCGCTCAATCTATTGGTTTAACGCTGGACATCGACAATACTACAGAAGAACTCATCCAATCTATACTTGATCACCAAAACGTTACAGAAGACGATAATTCTGCTGCCAAAAATAGACGTCACCGTGTAAGAATTCCATCAAAAGAAACCGATAGGGTATATACTGTCAGTGGTAAAGAAGGCGAAAACTTTGACTTGAAGAAAAAGAAACCAGCCTTAGAACATGTCTCACTCTTCAAGGAAGAAGATGAAAATCAGCAAACTTCAGAACTGTCTCCAGAAGAAGAGTTGGCTACAATTCCTAAGCATCGTGGAAGAAAGACAAAACGGGAGTTGGAGTTGATGGCGATGTTAGAAAACAAAGACGGAAATAAGGAGGGAGAAACAGACACAACCGTTTCTGAAAATGAAAAGACTGCATTTGTGCAGGATAACGATCAATCAAGCCTTTTAGACGAAGAAATCGTTCCCGAGACTGATGCACCAATACAAAGTGATAATGAAGAGGGAGAAACCAATATGAACGACTTGCTCGCACAATTGCAGGCAAAAGTAATGGCGCATAATGAAAGCGCTCAAGAAAAAAGAGAAGCTATCGCTGAAGGCATTTGGGCAGGTGACCCGGGTGACGGAACCGATTTTATCGTTATGCATGACCTTCCTATCATGGATCAGGGTGCAGTACCCAATTTCGATATGCTTGACAATCCCACAACACCAATGATTCAAACAACAAGCTTCCAAGCACCCACTAATAACAATTCATCCAACCAAGGCGCATACGACTTTTCTGACATCATTGAAGCCAATGGTGTTTTGGAAATTATGCCAGACGGTTACGGTTTTTTACGCTCTAGCGACTACAATTACCTGTCATCCCCTGATGACGTCTATGTTGCCGGAATTCAAATCAAGAAATATGGTTTAAAAACAGGAGACGTTGTTCAATGCCATGTACGTCCACCACATGATGGAGAGAAATATTTTCCACTCACAAGTATCGATAAAATCAATGGTCGGAATCCAAACGAGATACGCGATCGTATCCAGTTTGAGCACCTGACGCCACTTTTCCCTGATGAGAAATTCACCCTCTGCGGTGACAGGGCTACAACCAATCTTTCAACAAGAATCGTTGATCTCTTTTCACCAATTGGAAAAGGACAGCGTGCCTTGATCGTTGCTCAACCTAAAACAGGTAAGACCATCTTGATGAAAGATATTGCGAATGCAATCGCAGCCAATCATCCTGAAGCCTATCTCATGATGCTTTTGATTGACGAACGTCCAGAAGAGGTTACTGATATGGCCCGTACCGTGGATGCAGAAGTTATCGCTTCCACCTTCGACGAGCCGGCGGAACGCCACGTTAAAATTGCAGGCATCGTTTTGGAAAAAGCCAAGAGATTGGTAGAATGCGGGCACGATGTGGTTATTTTCTTGGATTCTATTACGAGATTGGCACGAGCATACAATACGGTTAGTCCTGCCTCTGGAAAGGTTCTCACCGGTGGTGTTGATGCAAATGCACTGCAAAAGCCAAAAAGATTCTTTGGTGCAGCAAGAAATATCGAAAAGGGTGGATCCTTGACGATTATCGCTACGGCCCTGATTGATACTGGAAGTAAGATGGACGAAGTAATCTTTGAAGAATTCAAGGGTACAGGTAACATGGAACTTCAACTCGACCGCTCACTGTCTAACAAACGAATCTTCCCTGCTGTCAACTTGATTGCTTCCAGCACACGTCGTGATGATTTGTTGCATGAAAAGATAACGCTCGACAGAATGTGGATTCTTCGCAAGTACATTGGTGATATGAATCCGGTAGAAGCGATGAACACACTCCACGACCGAATGGTCAGAACTCATAACAATGAAGAGTTTCTGATGTCTATGAATACATAAATATGGATCAATATATTGAAATCAAAGGTGCCAGGGTCAATAATCTGAAGAACATCAGCCTTCAGATTCCTCGCAACCAACTGATTGTCATTACCGGGCTTTCCGGCTCAGGGAAATCCTCATTGGCCTTCGACACATTATATGCCGAAGGCCAACGCCGATATGTAGAGTCGCTTTCATCTTATGCACGACAGTTTCTTGGCCGCATGAGCAAACCTGAATGCGACTATATTAAAGGTCTTCCACCTGCGATTGCCATTGAACAAAAGGTAATTGCACGTAATCCTCGCAGTACGGTAGGAACGTCAACGGAAATCTATGAATATTTGAGACTGCTCTTTGCCCGTATCGGAAAGACTTATTCTCCCATCAGCGGACAAGAAGTGAAGAAGCATTCTACGGATGATGTCATACAATGTACGCTTCAATACTCTCAAGGAACCAAATTCGCTATCGTAGCCCCTTTACACCTAATGGATGGGAGAACTTTGGATAGGCAGCTTGAAATGGAGATTCAAGAGGGTTATACTCGGTTATGGTACCAGAATGATTTCGTAAGGATTGACGACTTTTTGGAGAACAAAGAACTGTTGGTACAGGCTAAGACAGACGATATCTATTTATTGATAGACCGTTTAACGGTTGATAACACCAAAGACAGCATCTCTCGTTTGGTGGATTCTTCAGAGACGGCTTTCTATGAGGGAAGAGGTGAGTGCAAGCTGGTTTTCTTTCCATCGAATATCACTTACGACTTTTCCATGCGCTTTGAGGCTGACGGAATGAAGTTCGAAGAGCCCAATGATAATATGTTTTCATTTAATTCACCATTAGGCGCTTGTCCTACTTGTGAGGGATTTGGAACAGTCATCGGCATCGATGAGAAACTGGTCATCCCAAATTCGGCATTGAGTGTATACGATGGCTGTGTGCAATGTTGGCATGGTGACAAGATGGGAATGTGGAAAGATGAATTCTGTCGTAGGGCAGCAAAAGACAATTTTCCTATCTTCACCCCCTATTTTGAATTGACTCGAAAAGAAAAAGACATGCTATGGCATGGCCTTCCTTCTGATAAGGAGAAAGACATTCATGACAAGATTTGCATTGATGCATTCTTTCAAATTGTTAAAGAAAACCAATACAAGATACAATTCCGGGTGATGATGAGTCGCTACAGAGGCAAAACAATCTGTCCGGAATGTCAAGGTACTCGTCTGAAAAAGGAAGCCAACTGGGTAAAAATCGGGGGTATGAGCATCTCTGACCTTGTTCAAATGCCCATTGTCAATCTCAAGTCATGGTTTGATCATCTGGTATTGGATGAGCATGAAGCTCAAGTAGCAAAGCGATTGCTGACAGAAATCAACAACAGAGTACAATTTTTGCAAGATGTTGGCCTTGGATATCTTACACTGAATCGTTCATCTAATACCTTAAGTGGTGGTGAAAGCCAGCGTATCAATTTGACAACTGCCTTAGGAAGTTCGCTAGTCGGATCTCTGTATATCTTGGATGAGCCCAGTATTGGGTTACATAGCAGAGATACAGAAAGACTCATCGGCGTATTGAAAAAACTTGAATCGCTGGGAAACACCGTGATGGTTGTCGAGCATGATAAAGATATCATGAATGCCGCAGATACCCTAATCGATGTCGGACCTGAGGCTGGACGCTTGGGAGGTGAGGTTGTTTTCAATGGATCCATTCGGGATTTATATCAAAATAAAGCGCAGTTTGCTAAACAATATCCTCGTTCTCATACCATTCAATACCTTACAGGACAACAGTCTATTGTTGTTCCTCAATCAAGAAGGTCATGGAATCGATATATAGAAGTAGTAGGAGCGCGTGAAAATAACCTGAAAGGCATCAATGTGAAGTTTCCATTAAACGTACTAGATGTCGTGACAGGTGTCAGTGGTTCGGGTAAGTCAACGTTGGTGAAGAGTATTCTTTATCCTAGCTTGAAGCGTCATCTTGATGAAGTTGCCGACCTACCAGGAGAACATATTGGGTTGAATGGTGATTGGCAGATCATCAAACATGTGGAGTTTGTCGACCAAAACCCAATTGGAAAGAGTACGCGAAGCAACGCCGCTACTTATGTAAAGGCTTACGATGCAATCAGACAGCTTTTCTCAGAACAGGCCCTTGCCAAGCAAATGGGTTTCACTCCACAGTATTTCTCCTTCAATACAGATGGCGGACGATGTGAGGAATGTAAAGGGGCTGGTGTCATTAAAGTCGAAATGCAGTTTATGGCCGACCTCGAACTCGTGTGTGAATCTTGCCACGGACAACGATTCAAGCATGATGTCCTTGATGTTCGTGTCAACGGAAAGAACATTAATGATGTGCTGAATCTCACTGTTTCTGAAGCGATAGCGTTTTTTCAGGCGCTCAAACAACAGACGATTGTCAATCGACTGCAACCTCTTGAAGATGTGGGATTAGGATACATTAAACTTGGACAGAACTCATCCACACTTTCGGGCGGTGAAAATCAGCGTGTGAAGCTGGCTTATTTTATTGGTCAGGAACGACAAGAACCAACGCTGTTTATATTTGATGAGCCTACAACAGGTCTACATTATCTTGACATCAAACGACTGTTGGCCACATTTGATGCACTGATCGAGCGAGGGCATTCCATCATTGTCATCGAGCACAACATGGACGTCATCAAGTCAGCTGACTATGTTATCGACCTAGGCCCTGAAGGAGGAGACAAAGGAGGCAATTTGGTTGCTTTTGGAACCCCTGAAGAGATTGTCAAGAACAAGGACAGTTACACAGCCAAATACTTAAAGGAAGAATTATGATACAGGCATTATCGATATTGATTCCAACCTATAATGATAAATGTCTTAAACTCGTCAAGACCCTTTGTGATTGTGCCGAGCGGGAAAAAACGCTTCAGCTTTTTGAAATTATTGTGGCAGATGACGGATCGACCAATCAGGATACCGTCCATGAAAACAAAGCGATCAACCAGTTGAACCATTGTTTTTTCCTTACAAGATCCAAAAATATGGGAAGAGCTGCCATTCGAAATTTTTTAGTATCTCAGTCGCATTATCCTTGGCTTTTGTTTATTGATGCTGATATGAAAATCATCTCGGACCAGTTTTTACACTGTTATCTGGCTGGAGAAGGGCAGGTGGTTGATGGTGGATATGAGATTTTAGGCATCAATCCCCACAATCTTCGCTATCGATATGAAATCCAATCAAAGGCAAAGCGTAAGGCAGAGATACGAAATGTTACTCCTTATCAGCAGTTTCATTCATCTAATTTTTTAGTTGAACGCAGCATCATGGTCGAATATCCCTTCGATGAACGGTTCAAATCTTATGGTTATGAAGATGTTATGTTGGGAAAAACGTTTCACCAGAATGATGTTCAAATGACCCACATTGATAATCCTGTGGGCTTTTCTCACTTTGAATCCAATTCTCAATTCGTTGCCAAAACAGAACAATCCCTGCAAACACTCAATGAATTTAGAGAAGACTTACGAGGCTATTCGCATTTACTTGAGGTGGCAGAGCATCTTCAACAAAACGGATGGTCAGGCATTCTTGTCCGGGTTTTCACACTGTTGAGAAAGAAAATGCGTTCTAATCTCTGTGGCTTCTATCCTTCTTTATGGGTATTTAAGTTTTACAAGCTAGGTTATTTTTTGTCCCTTTCAAAAAAATAACGAGCAATTAACCTAACTGATAGAGTTCACTAGGACTCTTACGCTTCAATACCGTCAAGTCGAAATCCGTTCCTATTTCGATACTGTGGGAAAGAAGAGTCTCTTCAACCGTCTTGAATGCCAATTCGGGGTGATTGTTTTCTTCGCTTAAATGGCATAACCAGACGTGTTTAAGCTTCACTGTTGCGTTTTCGGCCAAAGCGATTGCGCAGTCGCTATTGGCGAGATGGCCATTTGGTCCGGCAATACGAACCTTCAAATGTTGCGGATATGGACCTGAAACCAGCATGTTTTTATCATGATTTGCTTCAATAACCAGATAATTGGCCGAACTGATCATCTGTTTCATTTCGTCAGTCACATGTCCGACATCGGTCATTAAAACCAAGCACACATCTTCAAACACAATTTTATATCCAACATTGTCGTTGCTGTCGTGAGGCACATGGAATGGGGTAATCTCAAAATCGCCCAAGGAAAAGGTGTTTCCAACTTCGATATAACGCCTCTGTTCGGCTTCGATTTTCTGATGAACACAATAATTACCATCGATACCGGCATGCACCTTTTCTGTGGCATAGACAGGCAATCCGAAGTTATTGCTCAGTCTGCCAACTGATTTTACATGGTCGGCATGATCGTGTGTGATAAGAATATGATGGATGCGTGAAATGGATAACCCGAAAGAGACGAACGATTTCTTCATGTTGCGAATGCCAAGACCCGCATCAATCATTAACCCATTGTCCTCTGTCAACAGACAATAGCAATTGCCACTGCTGCCACTACCCATACTGATGAATTGTAACATGTATAGAATAATTTGAATGTTTGACGAATGCTATTCCTAAAAAGATCTTGACTCTTCTGTCAGTGTATAATTTTATCCCATGATCTTCCCAACTTTGCATCAGGAACTCATTCAAAATTCCGAAATGAATAGTAGATATACTTGGTTGGAAAGAACAAATTGGTTACTGACATCAGTTGCTTCTAGTGAATGATTGAATCAGATGCGCACCCGCTAATTTTAGAATTGGACACAAAAGTACGCAAAAGCGTTGAGATAGCCAAAGATTTTATTTACCTTTGTCCAAAGAGTATGCAACCGTATGAAACAAAACTTTGCTATAATCACTGTCTTTTGTGCTTTAATCGGTCTTTCCTTGTCATCCTGTAGATACCATCAAGATGAACGACAATTGAAAGATGAAGCCAATGCCTTTGCTGATCGTTATTTCAATTGGCAATTTGAAAAGGCGCAATCCCACTGTTCACCTCGTTCACAAAAGTGGATGGTGTATGCTGCTTCACAGGTTCATCAGGAGGATGTCGACCAATTACGTTCCATGGATGAAGGTCCAAGTCTCCAACTCAACGGGGTAGCGTATGACGAAGGTGATACCACTGCCACTGTACTTTTACAAGTAAGGAACTTTGTATTGATGGATTCCATTGGAACGGTTGCCCATGTCATTGACAAGGCTGATTTCAAGTTGAACATGATTTTGGTAAACAGCCATTGGAAGGTTGATTTGAAAGAGCTGCCTAGACCCTTAGAAAGTGATGGATGATTCTGGATTAACTCCATCAGTTGGAACATCTTTTCGGGCGCAGATCTATTCATCACTAAGATATTTAATAGACTTAATCTTTAAAAGGATGTTGTGACGTTTAGGCAAGATATTGATAATGATCTTTTAGCTCAATATTACCTGAAAAAGAAAAAGGGCTGTTTCAGGATGCAATACTAATATTTTAACTCCTAAAACAGCCCTTATATATGATAACACCTTGTATTATGATTCTTCCTTAGATTTGTAAAGATAGCGTTTAATACTTCTTTTCGGTGTCTTCTCGAATTCTTCGTCTTGAAGTCTGATAGCACTAACCTTACTGTATGCTGGAATTTGCTGGTTCAATAGCAGACGATTTTGTTCCATAACTTCTTCAAGTT
>CALNBT010000053.1 GCA_937874345.1 uncultured Prevotella sp. | reverse complement strand
AAGATTGTCCTGATATCAAAGTGTATGCTGGGAAACATGCTCTGGATGAAATTGTCGAGGCTGAGCCCATTGATATCGTGCTGACGGCATTGGTTGGCTTTGCTGGCCTTTCGCCAACGATCCATGCAATCAAGGCGCATAAGAAGATTTGTTTGGCTAATAAAGAGACTCTGGTCGTGGCGGGTGAACTGATATCTGTGTTGGCTCAACAATATCATTCGCCTATCTTGCCTGTTGACTCTGAGCACAGCGCCATCTTTCAATCGCTTGTCGGCGAGGAAGATCATGAAATTGAGAAGATTCTTTTGACGGCTAGCGGCGGTCCTTTCCGTCAATATTCGCTCGAACAGATGCGAACGGTTACGGCTGCAGCTGCCTTGAAACATCCTACATGGGACATGGGTGCCAAAATTACCATCGATTCGGCATCCATGATGAACAAGGGATTCGAGGTCATTGAAGCAAAATGGCTCTTCGGTGTGCCTTATGAGAAGATACAGGTACTGATTCATCCGCAAAGTATCGTACACAGTGCTGTGCAATTTGAAGATGGTGCCATTAAAGCACAGTTGGGCGTTCCCGACATGAGGGTGCCCATCCAATATGCTTTTTCGTTTCCCGAACGGTTGCCTTTAAAGGGAGAACGATTGGATTTGTTTAAACAGCCATTAGAATTCTTTGAACCAGACTTGGGAAAATTTAAATGCCTTGCCTTATCCTATGAAGCTATTAAACAAGGTGGCAATATGCCTTGTGCTGTCAACGCGGCAAACGAGGTCGTGAATGAGGCTTTTAGGCATGGGAATTGCTCCTTCCTGGCTATGGGTGACATTATAGAAAAAACAATGCAGCGCGTAAGCTTCAGTGCATCACCAGAATATGATGTATACGTTGAAACAGATAAACAAGCACGCTTGATCGCGCAAGAATTATTGAACTAACAAAATGGAGAAGTAGATTACTCGCTTCGACAATGAAGTAGCTGCTATCGCTCCTCTAATTCCTTAACATCAAATGGAAATATTTTTAATTAGATTATTACAGTTTGTATTAGCAATCTCTTTGCTAGTCCTTCTTCATGAAGGTGGGCATATGTTTTTCTCGAAACTCTTCGGTGTAAGGGTTGAAAAATTCTTTATTTTTTTCGATGTCGGCATCGGTAAATGGAAAGGTAGTTTATTTAGCTTCAAACCTAAGAAGAGCGAAACGACCTATGGCGTAGGATGGTTGCCTTTGGGTGGATACTGCAAGATTGCGGGCATGATCGATGAGAGCATGGACACCGAACAAATGAAAAGACCGGCAGAGCCATGGGAATTTCGTTCAAAACCAACATGGCAGCGATTACTGATTATGGTTGGTGGCGTTTTGGTAAATTTTCTGTTAGCACTCTTCATTTATTCAATGGTTCTTTTCTATTGGGGAGAATCATATATAATGGTGAAGGACATGAAAATGGGTATGAAGTTCAACCAGGAGGCTAAAACTTATGGATTTCATGACCATGATGTATTGGTAGGTACTGATAACGGCACTTTCAAGGGCTTTTCTGCAGATATGTACCGTGAACTTTCAACGGCAAAACGGGTCGATATTGTCCGTGATGGAAAGCCTATGAGCATTAATTTGCCTGGCGATATCAACCTGATGACCATGATCAAGAGTACTCCCCGCTTTGCCATGCCATTTATACCTTCTGAGGTTGATAGTATTATACCTGGATTGGCTGCTGCCAAAGTCGGGATGGAGAAAGGTGCACGTATCATTGGAGTGAATGGTCATCCTGTTGATTCTTGGAATGCCGTTCAAGACGAATTGGGGGTTCTGAGTGATGAACTCATGGGTGCTAAAACCCCACAAGACAGTTTGAAGATTCGAACAGCGACGATCGCCTTTGTCAACCCATTGGCAACCAAGGCTGATACAGCTCAAATGGTGTTGAGTAATGATATGAAAATGGGGGTAGGTATGACAAGTTTGTTTACTTATTACAAACCTACCATTATACAGTATAGCTTCTTCGAAAGTTTTCCTGCAGGAATAAAATATGGATGGAATGTTCTTGGTGGTTATGTAGGAGACATGAAATATGTCTTCTCTTCTGAGGGCGTGAAGTCGTTGGGTGGCTTTGGTGCTATTGGTAGTTTATTCCCTCCTGTTTGGGATTGGCACATTTTTTGGTTGATGACAGCTTTTTTGAGTATTATCCTGGCTTTTATGAACATCCTTCCAATACCTGCATTGGATGGTGGACATGTACTTTTCCTAATTTACGAAATGATTACACGTCGTAAACCTAGTGAGAAGTTTATGATTCGTGCCGAATATGTCGGTCTGGGCATCTTGCTGTTACTGATGATTGTGGCTAACCTCAACGATGTTTTACGCTGGTTGGGCATCATGGCATATTAGATTTGGAGTTGAAGGAATAATCCATCAACATATAAACATATGAAAAGGCAAGGTGTATGAATGTATACCTTGCTTTTTTTATGATAGATGAATGCAGGTCGGATTTCCTGAAATGCGCATCTTCATTGTAATTGGTCGATTATCGTTTTCCATATGGATAGATGGTGTTGTTGTACCAATAACCGGTTAATCTTTCTTTAAGTGGCTGATGCAAACAGGTTAATAATATATAATTGTGTTAATATTACATAAATTGTCAATTTATAACGATTGTTTCATTTGCCAGCTTTTATAAAATACGTACCTTTGCAGACCGATTATTTGGGGATTGACTTAGAGTCCCCTGTGCAGAAGTGTTAATAGTGGTGCTTTTGGCCGAGCTCTACAGTTAGTGAATCGTCTGTACGAATAAAAAACGTTTTTTAGTAGTATAATTTTAGGAATTAATGAACACTTTAAGTTACAAGACTGTTTCTGTAAACAAGGAAACAGCTAAAAAAGAGTGGGTCGTAGTTGACGCAAGCGATCAAATCGTTGGTCGTCTTTGCTCAAAAGTAGCAAAGTTGCTCCGCGGAAAATACAAACCAACTTTCACTCCTCACGTTGATTGTGGAGACAATGTTATTATTATCAATGCTGATAAGGTTGTTTTCTCTGGCAAGAAAGAAACCGATAAGATTTATACCCGTTATACAGGTTATCCTGGCGGACAACGTTTTAATACTCCTGCAGAGCTTCGTACTCGTGAGAATGGTGTAGATAAGATCGTACGTCATGCTGTTAAGGGTATGTTGCCAAAGGGCCCTCTCGGCCGTTCTTTGCTGGGTAACCTTTATGTATTTGAAGGTTCTGAGCACGATAAGCAGGCACAGAAGCCTAAGGCAATTGATATTAACCAGTATAAATAATAGGAAAGATGGAAGTAATTAACGCAATAGGTCGCCGTAAAAGCGCCGTCGCTCGTGTTTACCTGACTGAAGGTACGGGCAAAATTACGATTAACAAAAAAGATATTGAAACATATTTTCCATCAGCCATCTTGCGTTACGTGGTAAAACAGCCATTGTCAACGTTGGAAGTTGAAGGCAAATATGATATCAAAGCCAATCTTGATGGAGGTGGTTTTACCGGTCAGAGCCAGGCGCTTCGCCTAGCGATTGCTCGTGCCCTCATTAAGCTCAATGCCGATGATAAAAAGGCTTTGAAAGATTTAGGATTCTTGACACGCGACAGCCGCGTTGTTGAGCGTAAGAAACCAGGACAGCCCAAAGCTCGTCGTCGCTTCCAGTTCAGTAAGCGTTAATTTGGCGACATAGATAAGTTTAAAAGTATGCAGATTAGTAGATATAAGGTATTTTCAGAATTTGCGCAAGCATCTTAATCGGATTATCTACTCAAAGTTTACGCTATAACTTATCAATTACTCGCCATAAACTGAACAGGTTTAGTATCTAAATCGTTGAGATTTCAAAATCGGTGAACTACTCGACGATTGGTTCTAATTAACTCAAAAGAAAGTAAACAATTAAAAAAAGAAAAAAATGTCAAGAACAAATTTTGACCAATTATTGCAGGCAGGAAGTCACTTCGGACACCTGCGTCGTAAATGGAATCCAGCCATGGCTCCTTATATCTTCATGGAGCGTAATGGTATTCATATTATCGATCTCAACAAGACTGTTGCAAAAGTTGACGAAGCTGCTGATGCGCTGAAGCAAATTGCGAAGTCGGGCAAGAAAATATTGTTTGTCGCTACTAAAAAACAAGCTAAGGAGATTGTAGCAGAAAAGGCTGCATCTGTTAACATGCCGTACGTAGTAGAGCGTTGGGCCGGCGGTATGCTGACCAACTTCCCTACCATTCGTAAGGCCGTTAAGAAAATGACAAACATAGATAAGTTGATGAACGATGGTACTTATTCTAATCTCTCAAAGCGTGAGTTGCTTCAGGTAACACGCCAACGCGCTAAATTGGAGAAGAACCTGGGTTCTATTGCCGATCTTACTCGCTTGCCTTCTGCATTATTCATCGTTGACGTAATGAAAGAACAGATTGCCGTTAGAGAAGCAAACCGCTTGGGCATCCCTGTATTTGCAATCGTTGATACGAACTCTGATCCTAAGAACATCGACTTTGTAATTCCTGCAAACGACGATGCTAAAGATTCAATTGATGCAATTTTATCGGCTTGCTGCCAGGCCATTGCTGAAGGTTTGGAAGAGCGTAAAGCTGAGAAAGCTGATGAGAAAGCTTCTGCTGAACAGGATGAGGAAGCTGGTGAAACTAGACCAAAGCGCGCTCGCAAGGCTCGCAAGGATACTTCTGCTCAAGAATCTGTTGATGAGACCGAGACAGAATCAGAAGAAGTGGATGAAGAACCGGAAAGCGAAGCTGTTGAATCAGAAGACGAGGATGCTGAAGTAGAAGAATCTTCCGCAGAATAAATTATAGGACATTGAAGAACGGATGGCCTATGGGTAATTGATACCGATATGCCCTTCGTTCTTTTTTGACTTTTTAGTACATAGAAATATTAACTTCAATAACAAGATTATTATTATGGCTGTTACAATTGCTGATATACAGAAGCTCCGCAAATTGACTGGAGCAGGTTTGGCAGACTGCAAGAAGGCTTTGACCGAAGCTGATGGCGACATGGACAAAGCTGTTGAGCTGGTTCGTGAACGTGGTTTGGCTATTGCTGCAAAACGCTCTGACCGTGAGACATCTAACGGATGCGTTCTGGCAAAATATGAAAACGGTTTTGGAGCAATCATTGCTTTGAAATGTGAAACTGACTTTGTTGCAAATGGTAAAGAGTATATTCAGTTGACACAGGATATTCTTGATGCCGCTGTTGCTGCAAAGTCTAAATCACTTGAAGAGGTGAAGGCTTTGGTTCTTGCTGATGGCAACGACGTTGCTACTAACGTAAAGATGCGTTCTGGTATTACTGGTGAGAAGATGGAACTTGATGGTTATTCATACCTTGAGGGCGAGAATATCGAAATCTACAACCACATGAATATAAACATGTTGTGTACGATGGTTCAAACCAACAAACCAGCTGCTGAACAAGCTCATAATATAGCCATGCAGGTAGCTGCAATGAACCCTGTTGCCTTGGATGAAAATAGTGTTCCAGAAGAAGTGAAGGAAGCAGAATTCAAAGTTGCAGTAGAAAAGACAAAAGAAGAGCAAATAGAGAAAGCTGTTCAAGTTGCATTGAAAAAGGCTGGCTTTAATCTTTACACGGCAGAAAGTGAAGATCATTTGGAAGAAGGCATCCGCAAGGGGACGATCACTGAAGCTCAGGCAGATGAGATCCGAAAATTGAAGGCAGATACTGCAGCTGACAAGGTTGCTCATATGCCAGAACAAATGATTCAGAATATCGCCAATGGGCGTATGCAGAAGTTCTTCAAGGAAAATTGCTTGTTGAATCAGGAGTATATCCAAGACAGCAAGATTACTGTTGCCGAGTACTTGAAGCAGACAGATGCAGATTTGACTGTTACTGGTTTCAAGCGCTTCACATTGCGTGCTGAATAAAAATTTCAATAGTTATTTTATATATAAAGGTCGACAAGATTGCTTGTTGGCCTTTTTTGATTTTAAATAAAGAGTTTATCTCAATAGATTGATTACCTTTCAAAAGCTTTTATAAGTTAATGGTTATTCTCAATTAGAAAAGTTCGCTATTCTTTGAGGAATGTTTCATTTATATTATCTTTGTATGGAAGAAATATTCTCTCAACGTGGATATTTCGTAATCACTTTCCTCGTTAATAATTACATTATGAAGATATTTGCTATAGGGATGAATTATTTGCAGCACAATAAAGAGTTGCATGAAACGTTAGATAAACCAGAAACGCCTGTTGTCTTTTTAAAACCAGATTCCTCTTTGTTGAAGGACCATAAGCCCTTTTTTATTCCAGACGACTTAGGAAGGATAGAATATGAAACAGAATTGGTTGTTAGGATTTGTAGGTTGGGGAAAACAATCCCTCAGCGTTTTGCGAATCGGTATTATGATGCCATCACAATCGGCATAGACTTTACTGCTCGAGAATTGCAACAAAAATTGCGTGAAATGGGCCAACCATGGGAACTTTGTAAAGGATTTGATGGAGCTGCGGTGTTAGGAGATTGGCAATCGGTTGATCGCTATCTGGATATTCAGACTTTGGATTTCCATTTGGATATAAATGAAAGTACGGTCCAAAAGGGTTATACTGGCGATATGTTGTACAAGGTTGACGAGCTCATTGCTTATATCAGTCGGTATTTTACCTTGAAAACTGGAGATATTCTGTTTACTGGAACACCTGTTGGGGTTGGTCCTGTGAAAATTGATGATCATTTGGAAGGATACCTTGAAGACAAAAAGGTGTTGGACTTTTACTGTAAATAGTATTTTTTGTATTGAGAGCATTTAGTTATCTTCTTTTGTTGATATTGCTGGGATGTGGTTTGAAGGCTTCTTCACGTGACCAATTCTTTAACTTGACCGCAACCGATGTCAAGATAGATTCCGTATTGCCTCATTTTTCCCATTCATTTGAATTGGAAGATAGATTTGCCGATTCTATTTACACGGTCTCCATTCTCTATCCTGAGTTCATTGACATGACCTCAAGTGATATTGCCCTTTATCAGCATATATCAGGAATTCCCTTACCTGAGCTTCCAATTACTAATCAGCATTTGGCATTGAATAGAAAGAAAGGTTCGCTAGAAGTTGATTTTTGTCCTTTGGTCTTTCGTAACAACCGTTATCAGATTCTTGTCAGCTTTATGTTGCAGATAGAATCACACCCATTGCTAACAAGGCAACCCAAAAATTCAATCGAGACAAGGGCCGGAGGTGAAACTTCTCGTTATGCTGAACATTCTGTGTTAGCCAATGGAAAATGGGCAAAGATTCGTATTCCTGAGACAGGTGTGTATCAATTGACTGATGCTTTGATCCGAAAAGCAGGATTTACTGATCTCAGTAAAGTGAAAATCTATGGCTATGGTGGACGTCTACAGAATGAACAACTGGTACCTGAGGAATTGATTGCTACTGACGATTTAAAAGAGGTTTCTACTTGTTTGATTGATGGTAAAAGACTGTTTTATGGGTATGGTCCTGTTTCATGGGATTCAAATACTTCTACTCGACGTACCCGTAACCCTTATTCTACTCACGGCTATTATTTTATTACACAATCTGCTGATAATCCTCAAGTAGTCGATTCTACGACATTTCTTCATTCTTTTTATCCTTCCCCTGACTTTTACCATACACTTTATGAGACTGATGGTTATTCATGGTATCATGGAGGACGCAACTTGTTTGATCCTGTCGCCATCAATGTCGGTTCATCCAAGACTTTTGACATTTCTTCAAATGCCAAGTTGGGGGCTGCAAGGATGTCCGTAAACGTATCAGCAGGTGCAAATTCAAGTATTCTTGTCACACATAATGGCGTTGACAAAGGAACATTAAATGTAATGCTCAATGAATACGACAAGGGTAACGAGGCGCGTACTGCATACAACATTATTAGATCAAAGCCAATTGACGAAGTTAAAATTTCTACCGTATCCGGTAGTCCATCTCGGTTAGATTATATCTCGTTTATATGGAATGAGCCTCTTCCTGCCCCACAGTTGCAGAAGGCATCTTTTCCAGAACCGGAATACGTCAATAACATCACGAATCAAGATTTACACGCTGATGGTTTTGCCGACATGATTATCATCATTCCGACCGGCCTAAAACTGAAGGCTCAGGCTGAACGCCTGAAAGCTTTTCATGAACAACACGATGGAATGCGTGTACGGATAGTGCCAGCAGATGAATTGTACAATGAATTTTCAAGTGGTACTCCCGATGCCAATGCTTATCGTAGGTATCTTAAGATGCTTTACGACCGTGCTGGGTCTCGAGACGAAGATATGCCTAAGTACCTTCTGTTGTTTGGAGATTGTGTATGGGATAACCGTATGTTGACCCAAGACTGTAAAACATTGAATCCTAACGATTATTTGTTAAGCTATGAAAGTGAGAATTCGTTTAATGAGATACATTGTTATGTTGACGATGGATTTTTCTGTTCTTTGGATGATAACGAAGGCATGAACGTTTCCTTTTCTGATAAACAAGATATTGCTGTTGGCCGATTCCCTGTCACGACCGATGCACAAGCGAAGGTAATGGTCGATAAAGTAATAAATTATGTCACGAACAAGCAGGCTGGGGCTTGGCAAAACACCCTTGTGTTTATGGGTGATGATGGCAACAACAACCTTCACATGCGTGATATCAATGCTACAGCTGACAAAATTTCAAATGAATATCCAGGTTATCTGATCAAGAAGATCATGTGGGATGCCTACATTCGTGAAACCTCTTCAACCGGTAATTCTTATCCCGAGGTTGAACGACTCATTAAACAGCAACAAAATGATGGCGCTTTGATTATGGATTATGGAGGGCATGGCTCTGAAATACAAATCTCTCATGAAGCTGTATTGAGAATTACCGATTTCGAAGCCTTTAACAATGTTCATTTACCGTTGTGGATTACTGCCTCCTGTGATATTATGCCATTCGATGGAACAGTTCCGACCATTGGTGAAACTGCCGTATTGAATCCGAAAGGGGGAGCATTGGCATTCTTTGGTACTACCCGAACGGTATATGCTTATTACAATGCCCTTATCAACACAGCTTATCTTCACTATGTGTTGAGTAAAGATGCCAAAGGTAACCCTGTTACGATGGGAGAAGCACAACGATTGGCAAAAAACAATTTGATCATTTCAGGTCAAGATTTAACCGATAACAAATTGCAATATTCCTTGTTAGGTGATCCAGCAGTTGCACTTCACGTTCCGACCTTACAGGTGGTTGTTGACTCAATCAACGGCACATCAGTTTCACCAACCCAACTTATCGGATTAAGGTCTGGTGAGATTGCCAAAATTAGTGGGCACATTGAAAATTCGTCAGCATTCAATGGCATTATAACAGCAACTGTTAGAGATAGCAAACAGTTGATTGTAGGCCGAATGAATGATCCCATTGAGACACCAACTGCTTTTTCTTTTTCGGATCGTCCTAAAACGCTTTATTCGGGATCGAACAAAGTTGTTAACGGGAAATTCCAATTGTCATTTGCTGTACCGCTCGACATCAATTATACAGATGGTACCGGCTTGGTAAATTTATATGCAGTCAGCGATGATGATCAACAGTTAGCCAATGGATCCAACGACCGATTTACCATTGGGGGGAGTGAGAAGATTAGTAACGATTCCATTGGTCCCTCCATCTACTGCTATCTTAACTCACCATCATTTGTCAATGGAGGAGAAGTGAATAGCACGCCATATTTTGTTGCTCAGATTAACGATGCAAATGGAATTAATGCTTCAGGAAATGGTATTGGGCATAATTTGCAACTGATTGTCGATGGGGATATGTCGAAGACATATGTACTAAACGGAAACTTTGCCTATGATTTTGGAAGTTATACATCAGGCATGACCAATTATAATCTTCCTGAACTGACTCCCGGTCCTCATAAATTGACCTTTAAGGCATGGGATATTTTGAACAATTCGTCAACCGCTGAACTGGCATTTAATGTTGTACATGGTTTAGAACCACAATTGTTCTCGGTTAGCTGTACCAATAATCCAGCCCGTACCAATACGACCTTCATCATCAACCATGATAGAAATGGAGGATTGATTGATTGTGAGATTGATATATTTGATCTGAGCGGCCGATCGCTGTGGCATCACCAAGAAAGTGGAGTCAGTACAGGCAATGCCTACACCGTTGATTGGAATTTGACGTCAGATGGAGGCGAACGTCTGCAAACTGGTGTTTATCTCTATCGCGTCCGCATTTCATCAGATGGTAGCTCTAAGGTGTCAAAAGCGCATAAACTCATTGTGGTAGGCAATAATTAAGGGCATTGCACGTTTTTTACAAAACTCGTATAAAAGATTATCATGGACAAAACTCATAGAATATTGTGTCTGATGGTGTTGATGATGTCGATGCTTTCGTTAGCGGCACAAGACAAGCGCGACATGTTCAATCCTGTCAATACATCAGTTACCTCACAATCGATTGCTCCCGACGCCCGTTCTGCGGGTATGGGTGATGTAGGTGTTGCGACTGATCCTGACGTGGTTTCCCAATTCTGGAATCCGGCTAAATATCCATTTACCATCAGCCGGGCTGGGATTTCTTTAAATTATACGCCATGGCTCAGACAATTGGTGAATGATATTGATTTGGCTTATTTGGCAGGGTATTATCGTATTGGTGATTATAGTGCGGTATCTAGTTCTTTGCGTTATTTTTCACTCGGTGAGGTTATGACCAGTAGCGGCGAAGATGGATCTGGAGCAATGACAATCAATCCGTATGAAATGTCATTTGATGTTGCTTATTCATTAATGTTGAGCGAGAGATTTTCTTTGGGTGCTGCTGTTCGTTGGATTTATTCAGACCTTACCTACGATTTCACAGATCAAACTACCCCAGGTTCGGCTTTTGCTGCAGATATCTCTGCCTACTATCAAAATTATATTACATTGGGAAGCCGTGAATGCCAGTTGGGTTTGGGTTTGAATATTTCAAACATTGGAAGTAAAATAACTTTTGGTGGCGATAATAATAGTGAGTTTATCCCGACTAATATGCGTTTAGGAGCATCTCTGATGATACCTGTTGATGAGTATAATCGGTTCTCCATATCGGTAGATGCAAACAAACTGCTGGTTCCAACCTATCCCAAACAGAAAGAAGGTGAGACTACCGAAAGCTATCAAGAGCGTGTGCAAAAAAATTACTACGATGTTTCAAGTATCAATGGTATCTTTAAGAGCTTCAGTGATGCACCTAATGGTGCCAAGGAAGAACTACAAGAAATCCAGTGGAGCATCGGCGGTGAATATATCTATCATGACCAGTTTTCATTACGGGCAGGTTATCATCACGAAAGTGAAAACAAAGGAAATCGCAAATATTTTACGGTAGGTGCAGGATTCAAGATGAGTGTATTCTCATTAGATGCAGGGTATGTCATCGCTACGGCGAAAAGTAACCCCCTTGACCAAACGCTTCGCTTCTCGTTGAGCTTTGATATGGATGGGATCAAGGATTTGCTGAAACGCTGACCCCAAAAGTCCAGCGTATAAGAAGTGGCGAAATAATACAACTTGTAGTGTTTTCTTAACCCCGTTGTACATCGAGGGTTCAATGATAAATGATGAAAAATGAATGGTGAATTGATCAGAGTAGGTTTCGGTTACGACGTACACCGGTTGGTTGAAGGTCGCGACCTTTGGCTGGGAGGCGTTAAGATAGAACACCCAGAGGGCCTTTTGGGGCATAGTGATGCCGATGTGTTGATTCATGCCATCTGCGATGCCCTGTTGGGTGCGGCCAACATGCGCGATATCGGTTTTCATTTTCCCGATACGGCCAGCGAAACGCTCAATATTGACAGTAAGCTACTGTTAGAGAAAACCATTGCACTTATTGCTACGAAAGGCTATAGGTTGGGTAATATCGACACAACGATCTGTGCCGAACAACCTAAAATCAATCCGCATATTCCTGCCATGAAAGCCTGTCTGGCTCGATTGATGCAGACCGACGAGGATTGTATCTCCATCAAAGCAACGACAAACGAACGGATGGGATTTGTGGGACGACAAGAGGGAATGGCTGCTTACGCTACGGTGCTGATTGTGAAACGTGGTACCAATCTCACCGAAGAATGAAGTCAACCCCTCGGTGTGCCTACGAAAGGAACCCCGAAAATAATCTGACGGAACATGACTGAAGTCGGTTCTTTCCTTGCTTTCTCAGAAGAGATATCCTTAAACGCTTTTTTTATGGATCTATCTTTCATGGCGGAACCACTTATTTGTCTCTGCGACCGATAGGCAATCGGCACTACGGGTCGGTGCCAAAACAGACTGTCAGTTGTGTTGTTGTGCGATAGGTTCTCTATCTTTCGTTTTCATCTCTATCAGCTTCAAACAGCACAATGGTTCGGTGCCAACTTCGCTTGTTCCCTGTACGCTTGCTGTGTCCAATGGTATGGTACGACAATAAGGATAAGATTGCTTGATAAAATGAATAAGATTGCCTTGCAAAATGGGCAACATTGTCTGGCAAAATGATGAAGATTGCAGACCATCTTATTTTTATTCAGGCTTTTATTGATCGCAAACCATTTTTAAAAGCCGTATATTTTGCCATTGGTCTTTCTGGAACATACATGTTAAGGCGGCTATTGCATTCATCAGCAGAGCATTGATTGGTTGTAGAGAACCGGTCTCGCGTTGGTCAGACAGCGGGTTTCGGTTTTTCAGCCGGCTGGTTGTTCGCCAAAAAAGCGTATCAGGCATTTTGCTTGATACGCTTTTTGCTTTCATACGGCATTGCTGCTGTTATGTTCTTTGTTGTTACAACAGTTTTGCTTCAACAAAAATTGATACCTGAAACTACCTTGTACAGTTGGCCGTCCAGGTCTTTCCGTCTTTGATAACCAACATCGTCAGCTTAGACTTTGTAATTGTAATGGCTCCATTCATGCCGGTTCCGATGCTGACGAGCGTATTAGCGTCTTTCTTTGAAAATTCTACATTGTTGAGATCTGGGATATTCTTGTTGAAATGGAAAGAATATGTTGCACCTATTTTGGTGACGATAATTTCTCCATCGCTTGCACTGATATTCTCGGCAGGATTAAGAGTGACATATGAGATGGATCCTTTGTAAGTTCCAAGAAATACATCAACATCGGCCGGGTCAGTATTCTTACTGCAAGAGATGGCGCCGATGGCCAAGAACATTGTAAATAATACTACTGATAGTGTTTTAATCGTTGTTTTCATACCTAAAGAATTCCAAGTGAATAATTCGTTATATTACAAAGAACATAAAAAGGTATTAAATATCCAAATGTATTTTTCATTTATTAATTCAAATATTGTTGTTTGCCTGTATATTTAGATATTTATGTAAGATGAGAACTTTTTTTAACGGTTTTTCTATGGATAACATGCTTATTGAGCCAAAGCATGGCTCTTTTTGATGTTTGTTTGGCTTTGTCCTTCGACGAGAATGGAAAGATGAATGTGTTATTCCAATTTCAGAAACATATCTTTCAAGTTAATGGTAACTTTACGCGTTTGGCGGATCAGTTTCATTCCCATGACACCATCGTTCTGTTTCATCGCGTCGGTGACATCTGTCGACACATAAATAGGGGTAATGGTCATCTTTCGATAACCCACTTCGAATGTGATATACGGGATGAGTGCCACCCGTTTGTTTGAAATGTCGTTGTACGAGCCTTTGGTGATTGTCTGTGCAACACCGTATTGGTCAACTTCATGGCGGTGTGTCTGATAATAACGTGGTGAGAGTTCGGCCGAATCGTCACCGGTATCGAGCTTGAAAATCAATCGTTCCTGCCCCCGATATGCCTTGAACATCGGAATATTGTCGATCAGAAGATTGCTTCCTGTCAACGGAACCGGGGTTGGGTGGGCCGGAAAAACAATCTTTCGGGCTGCATAGTTGATTTGTGATTCGCCGATGGCTTTGAGACAATCAAGGCCCAGGATGGCATCGAACGTGAAGACACTGTCGGTCTCACTGGGCATACCGACGTATACAAGGAGGTTTCTAATGGTGATGTTTCCTATCTGAAGACTGTCAAGATAGCCTTCGTGTATGAGCATTTTGCCGTTAACAACAGTGGTGTCGTTAAATATTTTCACGCCCAATTGCTTTGCTTTACGCATCGACAGATAAGTACCGCTGGCTCCAGTATCGAAGATAAACGCATGCTTTTGTCCGTGTACCGTTACGGGAATGGTCATGATATGCCCGCGATCGGCAGTGCTTTGATGAAACCATTCGAGCGTTTGCTTGGCTTGAATGGTGTCGATGGTCAAGGGAACCGTTACATCGTATGCCGGTTTTGAAATACTCAAGGGCTGATAACCGATACAGTGCTTGTTGATATTAAAGAGGTTTTCAAGCATCTCCAGTCCTTCTGCGCCGTTTTGTTTTTTAAGTTGTTCGATGGCAATGCTTAATTCGCGGTCCATCTGTTGGTAAGCCCCGATGCTCTTCAGAATGATATATTTCAGTGTGAGCAGATTCACGACATTCGAGATTCCTAAGTCGGTTTGGTGATTTTCAAGAAGTTTGTTCAGGCAGACCAATGCTTTGTCGGGTTGATTGGCGTGATAAGCCATCATTGTCTCGGCCAAAAGCTTTAAAAAAGGCGTTTGTATCGCATCACCATTGGATTGCAATTCTTCTTGCAACCCAAACCAATCAGAGGTGTTTAACAATTGTCCGATGCGCTGATCAATCTGTTGGGCAGATAATATTTGTAACGTCCAAACCATTACCAGTAATAGGATAAGCCGTTTTATCATTTTCTGAAATCATTATATGGACAAAGATAAATAAAAAAAATGATTCTATCGATTAATTAAAAAAATTACGCTGCAACTCTCAACGAGCTGCAGCGTAAAGTATGTTTAACTAAAAATCTTTTCTAAGTAAATGAAAGCCTCACGGTCTTCATTGATACCTGTTAAACAATCTGTTTAATTTACCTTAAACTTAATAACTAAAAACCTAAATCTATTACTACTAACCTAAACAATCTATTAACCTTTTGGTGATGCAAAGATATGCACTTTTCTCATTCAATGCAAGTGAACTGATGAGATAATCCCCAATTTTGACGTTTTCTTGACCTATGTCAAAAGAGTTGTGTGCCCGCACATTGTTAAATTCTTACAGAATCATGCAACGCCCATGTACTTGTTTATGTACTATTTTACCTCTATGATAGATGATGTATGCCAACTAATCTATCAAGAATCGTGATGATCCATCTATGAGATACGGTATTTGGATTGAGATATCATTATCGCAGCTAAATACAATTAAGTGCTGGTTTTAACAAAAATGATTAAATACTTGTCCGTTTATACGATTTGATGTAACTTTACCATCAGTTTTTAAACCAACAACAGAATATTTCTGTCATGCCGAAATGCAATGAATACCGAAGCCAGCCCATGGCTATCGTTCAAAAAATCAGTTGATGCGTGTCTTAATTGTCAATACAAGCGAGAAAACGGGGGGGGCTGCTTTAGCCTCAAACCGGTTAATGACAGCTTTGAATAACGAAGGTGTGAAGGCTAAGATGCTTGTGCGTGATCAAGAAACGAATCAGTTGACAGTTGTCAAATTGCCACACCAGACATTGAAATGCTGGCATTTTTTGTGGGAACGATGGTGCATTTTTTTGCATTTACGGCTTTCTCGCCGACATCTTTTTGATTTGGATATAGCGAATATCGGATCTGATATTACCTCATTACCTGAGTATAAAGAAGCTGATGTCATTCAATTGGAGTGGATCAATCAAGGAATGTTGTCCTTGAAGAGCATTCGAAAGATTCTTAAGAGTGGTAAACCTCTGGTTTGGACAATGCATGATATTTGGCCTGCAACAGCAATTTGCCATCTTGCTTTAAGTTGTGAACGGTTTAAAGATTATTGCAATTTTTGCCCATATCTGCCTGGCGGCGGGTCTGCTCGCGATCTGTCAGCAAAGATTTGGAATCGGAAAAAGAATGTATATTCACAAGGACGCATACACTTTGTTACTTGCAGTGATTGGCTGGGCAATCAGGCAAGACAGAGCGGGTTACTAAAGCATTTCCCCATCACAACCATCCCCAATCCCATTGATACAAAAGTTTTTGCACCCCATAACCGGAAAGAAGCTGCCGAGCGTTTAGGCTTGCCAACCGATAGAAAGTTGATTCTCTTTGCATCTCAGCGAATTACAAACGCTAATAAGGGCATTCAATACTTAATTGATGCGTGCAAAAAAATGGTGAAAGCTCAACCCGAAGCGAAGGAGCAGATAGGCTTGGTGATTTTGGGTGGACATGCAGAAGAGTTATTAGATAAATTTGCTTTTCCTACCTATTCCTTAGGTTATGTCAACGATACATCCAAGATTGTTGATGTGTACAATGCCGTGGATGTATTTGTTCTTCCATCTTTATCAGAGAACTTACCCAATACCATTATGGAAGCTATGGCGTGTGGTGTTCCTTGTGTTGGATTTGATGTTGGTGGCATTCCTGAGATGATCGATCATCTGTCTAATGGTTTCGTAGCCCGCTTCAAGGACTCCGAATCGCTTGCAGAAGGAATACAATGGATATTGAATAAATCTACCGACTATGAAGAGTTGAGTAGAAAATGCATCAAAAAGGTTCATGCTCATTATGCACAAGGTCATGTGGCTTTGCGTTATATTGAACTATATGAACAAGAATTGTCGTTCAAAGAAAAATTAAAATGATCAAATTTACAGTAATCACCTGTACATATAATGCTGAACATGAGGTTCAAAAGACGCTTGACAGCGTTTTGAGTCAGGAATACTCACAAGTAGAACATCTCGTTATCGACGGCGAATCGAAAGATAATACCATGCAGATTGTTCGCGAATATGAAGCTCGGTCTATTAACCAAGAGAGCAGACATGAAATATTGGTTTGGTCAGAACCCGACAAAGGCTTATATGATGCAATGAATAAAGGCATCCAGAGAGCTAGTGGTGACTATCTTGTTTTTTTGAATGCAGGAGATGTATTCCCAAATGTTGATACGTTGGAACATATTGCGGGCTGTGTAGGTGAAGATGAGGAGAATCCGGGCGTGCTGTATGGCGATACAGATATTGTAAATGACGATGGACGTTTTTTGCGCCATCGAAGACTGTCTCCCCCCAAGAAGCTTTCTTGGCGTTCATTTATGCGTGGCATGTTGGTGTGTCATCAGGCCTTTTATGCACGGGTCGACTTGGCTAAACGCCATCCCTATCGACTTGAATATCGTTATTCTGCAGATGTTGATTGGTGTATTCGTATCATGAGGGATGCCCAGCAACAGGGATTAGAGCTGAAGAATGTACATGCTGTTGTCGTTAACTTCCTGGATGGAGGTATGACAACAAAAAATCATCGTTCGTCCTTGAAAGAACGTTTCGCGGTGATGCGTGAACATTATGGACTATTTTTAACGGTGTGTATGCATATCTGGTTCGCTATTCGAAGCCTTTTCAAAAGGTAGATTTCTTTTTTTGAATATTCTCATTTATTTATTAAACGTTTGATTGGGGAAGATTTTCATAAAATCAAAATCTTACTGCCTTCAATTATTTCCTAAAAGTCTTCTCAATCTTTGAATTGATAGAAACGTCTTATGCTATTTCAAAATTCAAGAGTCGGCAAAACAAAGTAGGAGCTAAATATCATTTGATATTGTTAGCTCCTACCGGATTGAAAATAGAAAGGGTTGTATCAATAAATGTTCTACAAAAAATACATTTGAATTGAGAAAAATTGGATTAAATCTGTTTCGTTAGAACACTATTATGAGTACCTCAAAATCGTTCCAGGACGGATTGCGGAAGATTTACTGATATGACTCAAGCGACAAATCTGTTCAATCGTAACACCACGTTTGCGGGCAATAGACTGCAAAGTCTCTCCTGCTTCAACCTTATGGTATTTAACTTGATTTGTCAATAAGAAGTTTTGGCTACCATTGTTGCTTGCCATCTCATCTCTTCCTTCATCATCAGCATAGTTGCCTTTGTCAACTTTGCCACGTGTGCGGTTGGCTTCTGCAGATTGTTTATCGTATTTTGAACGATTGAACGTATAGAAATCGCCTGTTACATCTTGATTCTTGAAATCAAATAACAGTGCAGGATTTAACGCAACACCGCATAAACGTGTCTCAAAATGGAGATGTGATCCCGTACTTCTTCCAGTGTTTCCACCTAAGCCAATGGGTTCACCGGCACGAACTTCTTGGTTTTCGCTTACTATTTGTTTGGATAAATGACCGTAAATAGTCTCAAGTCCATTATTGTGTCTGATGACGATATAGTTTCCATAGCCTCTTGCCTCATATCGAACAATGCGAACTTTTCCGCTGAAAGCTGCTCTGATGGTATCGCCGATATAAACTTTAATATCTAGACCTTTGTGTTGGCGCCCCCATCTCGAACCAAAATTACTGGTAATCACTCGGCTTGGGGTAGGCATATAAAAATGTCTGAGGTCAATTCTAAAAGAATCGGGTAGCGCTGTCGACCGATGAGCATATTGATTATCCCACTCATCATAAAGCTGGGCTGCAGGCGACTCCATGTTTTCCTTTTCGATAATGTTATGAAGTAAAAGAGTGTCTACTGCTTTCATCTTCCTATCTACAGGAGCTTGTCTAGCCAACAAGTCTTGCGCGAAAGCGTTTTGCCCTGATGCTACAAAGAATGCTATGAAAGCAAACGTTTTTAGTTTATTCATTAATCTCATAAAAAAAAGTTAGGTTTCAAGTCTCCAAGTGGAGAAAATGAAATATTCTTTTGACGATTCATTGGAAAGGAGAAAAGTCCAATGTTTCATTGATTTTTGCAAATATAACAAAAATGTTTCAATAAAACTTTGATATTAACAGATTTTATTCCCTATTTAACACAATTGTAATTGTTACAAAAATGCAGAATTCTTGCTCTAAATCAAGAAAACGTGGTGTTTCTCAAGATATTTTAACTAAAAATAAAGAATGTCCGAAATGCTAAAAAATGTTTCAATTATTCAGCGAAAAAGACGATCCATTGAGTATTGATATTTCACATAAACAATCAATCCATACCCATTTATCTATATTCTGTTTTAGGAAATGGCTGCCCAATTGACATTTGTTTTTCTCAATTCGTTTAATCTGTTCCATAGCATGCTGTATTCCTGCTTCTCGCATAAAGGATCTGCATCAATTATCTTTTGGGCTTCAGTTCTGGCCATTTGAACAATCTGTCCGTCACGGGCAATATCCGCAATCTTTAGATCAAATGCGATGCCACTTTGCTGCGTTCCCTCCAAGTCACCGGGCCCTCGAAGTTTGAGGTCTGCTTCGGCAATTTGGAATCCATCATTGGTTTCACACATAATGTTGATGCGTTTCCGTGTCTCCTTTGTCAACTGATGATTGGTCACTAAAATGCAATAGCTCTGTTCAGCGCCCCGTCCAACCCGTCCTCTTAATTGGTGGAGCTGTGACAAGCCGAAGCGTTGTGCATCAAGAATTATCATGACAGAGGCATTGGGAACATCGACACCTACCTCAATCACTGTGGTCGCAACCAGAATTTGCGTTTTCCCTTTGATGAATTTCAACATTTCTTCGTCTTTCTCCTTCGACTTCATTTTACCATGAACCTTGCTCAATTTTAAGTCGGGAAAGATTTCGCAAAGCGATTCATAACCTGTTTCCAGATTCTTCAAGTCCATCTTTTCACTCTCTGTTATCAAGGGAAACACGATGTATATTTGCCGACCTCTGTTGATTTGGTTGCGTATACCCTGGTATACGCTGACCATCTGGTTGTCGTATGTGTGTGTTGTTAGAATCGGCTTTCTTCCTGGTGGCAGTTCGTCAATCACACTGACGTCAAGGTCGCCATAAATGGTCATGGCCAGTGTACGCGGAATAGGGGTTGCCGTCATCACCAGTATGTGTGGTGGTTGCAGACTCTTTGCCCAAAGTTTGGCTCGTTGGGCTACACCAAAGCGGTGCTGTTCGTCAATAACAGCGAGTCCTAGGCGAGAAAATTGAACATTATCCTCGATGATGGCATGGGTGCCAATGAGGATATTTACCGTTCCGTTCTGTAAACCAGTGAAGACATCCTGCCGTTTTTTACCCTTCACCATTCCTGTCAACAATTCCACCCGAACATCCATGTTACGCAAAAAATGTTTGATGGTCACAAAATGTTGCTCGGCCAAGATTTCTGTCGGAGCCATCATGCATGCCTGGAAACCATTGTCAATAGCAATGAGCATCGACATCAGTGCAACCAGTGTCTTGCCAGAGCCCACATCTCCTTGTATCAGTCTGTTCATTTGCCTGCCAGTCATCATGTCGTCACGTATTTCGTGCACAACTCTTTTCTGGGCATTAGTCAATTCGAAAGGCAGGTTGTTTCGATAGAAAAGATTGAATGTTGCACCAACCTTTTGGAAAATATATCCTTTGAACTTCCGTCGATGATCGCTGGCATACCTTAAAATATTCAGCTGAACATAGAATAATTCTTCGAATTTCAACCTTAACTGTGCCTTTTGCACATCTGCAAGGTTTTGTGGATAATGGATTTTGCTAATCGCTTCTTTCTTTGAAATCAGGCGAAGAGGCTTGGTGATATAGGGAGGCAGTGTCTCTGTTATTTCAACAGAAACAAGTTTTTCAACCAAAGACTTGGTAAGCCTTTCGACAGCCCTTGACTGAAGTCCTGCATTTTTCATCCGTTCGGTGGTGATATAATAGGGCTGCATCCCCATCTCTGACAGCTGCAGGTCTGCGGCCTTGTCTATATCTGGATGGGCAAATTGGTATCTGCCACCATATACTGTTGGCTTCCCGAAAACAATATATTCTTCGTTTACCTTATAGGTTTTGTATATATATTGAGCGCCCTGAAACCATACCAGATCGACAACACCCACACCGTCGCTGAAATGAGCTACCACCCTCTTCTTGCGCCCGCCCATGGCAAATTCCTCAAAGCTCAGAATCTTGCCTTTTATTTGGACAAAAGGCATGTTGCCTTGTAGTTCAGTCGTGCGATAGATGCGGCTCCGATCAACGTATTTGTAAGGGTAATATTCGAGCAGGTCGCCCCATGTAGAGATATGAAGTTCTTTCTCCAATATCTCCTTTCGCTTTGGGCCAACCCCAGTAAGGTATTTGATGTCCTGATCCAGGATATTTGTCATTTCGTGTGGATAAGTGTTTCTGCTATTATTAAGTCAAACGGGGTTGTGATTTTAATATTTTCCCTGTTGCCATCTACCATTCCAACCGTACACCCCAAAGCTTCTACGACCGATGCGTCGTCGGTAAACGATTCTTGATAGGGCAGTTCGAAAGCTTTTTTGACGAGGTTGATGTCGAATGTCTGAGGTGTTTGAACGATACGGTAATCGCTTCTCAAAACATTTTTCCCACCACCTTGGCTGTCGATGTAACGTAAAGTATCTGTAACGGGCATCACAGGAATCACCGCATATTCGTCTCTGGCAGTTTCATAACATCGCTCGATGGTTTCGAAAGAAACAAATGGTCGTACGCCATCGTGGATTCCAACCACTCCATCTGCATCATCCGGAATAACAGCTAATCCGTTCTTGGACGATTCGAAGCGCGTTGCCCCGCCGTCAACGACCGTGTGCTTGATTTCAAACTGATTGTTTTCGCATAACTGTCTCCAATATTCCTGTTGTTCATGCGGCAGAACAAGGATGATGTTTAGCTTCGAATCGTAATCGTAAAACCGTTGAATGGTGTGCATCAGCATAGGTCTTCCTCCTACAGCCAGAAACTGTTTGGGGAGGTCTGTGCCCATTCTGGCTCCTTTTCCACCTGCAACGATGATGATATAATCCATGTATTTTCGGGTTAAATGTGCAATGCTGCCAGTTCGTTGATCAGCATTCCATCCTTCACCTTGGCAGCATTCTCCATGGATGTTACTTGGGTCAGGATGTAGAACCCAAATATAAATGCAGCGGCAGGACCTTTTGCTGTCGTGATATTCTGGTCTACTGTAATAAGTTCACCTGTATATTCTGCTCCTTCCAGGTATTTTTCAAATCCGGGATAGCATGTTGCTCGTTTTCCTTTCAATATTCCCAGATTACCTAAAACCATTGGACCTGCACAAATGGCGCCAATTCGTTTACCTTGCTTGAAGTGTTTCTGTAATAGTTCATTCAGTCCCTTGTGCTCTTTGAGATGCACTGCACCAGGCATTCCACCTGGAAGTATCAGCATGTCGGCATCGTCAAAATGGGAGATGTCCTCGAACTGTAAATCTGCTTTAAATGTAACCCCATGGGAAGATTCGACCCATTGAGAACCGGTTACGCTTACGGTTTTGATGTCAACGCCTCCTCTTCGGAGGATATCTACTGGTGCCAAGCCTTCAACCTCTTCAAAACCTTCGGCTAAAAATTCATATACTTTTGCCATGATTCATCCTTTTTATCGATATTAATATGTATTTTTGCAATGATTTATCCATTTGCAAATATAAGAAATGTTTGTCAGATTCTTGGATTTTAGATGGATAAAGAATGATTAAAGAATAATAACATGTCTGAACGCAAATTGAAATTTGCCATCTTCGGCAACGAATATCAACCAGAAAAATCAACTGTCTTTCAACATATCATCGGTATTTTGAAAGCACATGGGGCTGAACTAGTCTATGACCGTTGCTTTTATGATTTTTTGACCAAGGATTTATCCTTGAAATTAGGCCCTGATGACGTTTTTGACGAAGATGATATGGATGCCGACTTTGCTGTTACCATGGGTGGAGATGGTACCTTTCTGAAAGCCGCTACCAGAGTAGGACCCAAGAAAATTCCATTGATGGGCATCAATACGGGTAGACTCGGTTTTCTGGCTGACATTCTTCCCGGTGAAGCAGCTGAGGCAATCGATGCAGTGTACAATGGAGATTATATCATTGAAGAACATACGTCAATCGAAATACAGTGTGAGGGCGAGGAGATGGATATCAATCCTTATGCGTTGAACGATATTGCCTTGCTGAAACGAGATCATGCATCGATGATAACGATTCGCACATCTGTCAATGGAGAGTATCTTGTAACTTATCAAGCCGACGGTTTGATTGTATCAACTCCTACCGGGAGTACGGCCTATAGCCTTTCCAATGGCGGTCCTATTATGATTCCATCGACCAATATCTTGTGCATCACCCCCGTGGCACCCCATAGCTTGAATATCCGTCCTATCGTCATCAACGATGATAGCGTCATTACTTTCACGGTTGAATCGAGGTCACATAGTTTTCTGGCCGCCATTGACGGACGGTCCAAAAAGTTGAAAGAAGGCACAACCGTCAGTGTCAGGAAGGCGCCATTCACCATCAGTTTTGTAAAACGTCCTGCAAAAAGATACTTTTCAACCCTTCGAGAAAAAATGATGTGGGGGGTTGATACAAGACAATAGGTATCTGTAACGGCCTTCATCATGGATAGAGAAGACAACATAAAGGATGTGATGAAAATTCAAAACAAGCTGCAGACCTGTTGAAATCTCTCTAACTTCGTTACCACCATTTACTCCTAATAAAGAAGATGAGTTTCAGAAAATGGTTTAAAATACCGAAATCAAAATATCCTGCAAAAGTCATATTCAAATGGCTTTGGGAAGAATGGCGTGGCAACAGGGTCCAGGCTATCCTTAATGCAGTGATAGGGTTGCTGGGAGTGGTGGTGAGCTTGATGCAGGTTTGGGCAGTACAACATGCCATTGATGTTGCCTCTGGCGTTCAGGCTGGATCTATTTGGATGTCGGTAGGCGTCATCGGACTTTTTATTTTGGGTGGTTTTGCTTTAAATATATCTGCTGTCTGGGTGAAGAACATTTTGGGTATCAAGGCTCAGAACCGGATGCAGCAAAGAATGCTTGACCGTATCTTACGGTCGGAGTGGGTTGGAAAAGAATCGCGCCATTCGGGTGATGTGCTCAACCGTTTGGAGATTGATGTAGGCGTTGTTGTTGATTTTCTGACAGAGACCATACCCAACACCATTTCGGTACTTGCCATGTTTATTGGCGCCTTCTTCTATTTGTTCTCCATGGACAAGGTTCTGGCCTTAATCATTGTGGCCATTGTTCCGGTGTTTGTACTGTTGAGTAAGCAGTATGTGGGGCAAATGCGAAGACTGACCAGATTGGTGAGAGAATCAGACAGTAAAGTACAGAGCGTATTACAAGAGACCATTCAGAACCGCATGCTGATCAAATCGCTTGAAAGCGACAGCACCATGGTTGATCGGTTGGAGAACTCTCAGAGTGAGCTTAGAACCAGGGTGGTGAAACGCACCGCTTTTAATGTGGTGTCAAACTTCATCTTGAATATCGGTTTTGCCATTGGTTTTCTCACCGCTTTCTTGTGGGCTGCACTGAGAATGTCTCAGAAGACCTTGACTTTTGGAGGCATGACGGCCTTCTTGCAGTTGGTTGGTCGCATACAAGGTCCTGCCCGCGACTTGACAAAACTGGCTCCGATTTTTGTCTCAGTCTTTACGGCTGCCGAACGATTGATGGAGCTGGAAGAGAATCCGCTAGAAGTACAGGGCGACCCTGTCGAGGTTCCTGCACCCTGTGGCATTCGGTTGAACCATGTAAGTTATGCATACGAGGATAGCGATGACAAGGTGCTTGAAGATTTGAACTTTGATTTTTATCCCGGTTCGTGTACGGCTGTGATGGGTACAACGGGTTCAGGAAAGACAACCTTGATACGATTGTTGCTGGCATTACTGCATCCTCAGCAAGGCGATGTCAAATTGTATCATGGAGATGACCAAACAGCCGTATCACCATTGACGCGTTGCAACTTTGTCTATGTGCCTCAGGGAAATACGCTAATGAGTGGAACCATCCGTGAGAACCTGAGACTTGGGAAGATCAATGCCACCGATGAAGAAATGATAGAGGCGCTGGATAAGAGCTGTGCGTCATTTGTGATGGAGCTGCCTGATGGCCTGGACACCTTCTGTGGAGAATCGGGTAGCGGACTAAGCGAGGGGCAGGCACAGCGGATTAGCATTGCCCGTGCACTGTTGAGAGACCGTTCGGTGATGCTGTTTGATGAAGCCACCAGCGCACTTGATATGGAAACAGAGCGCCAGTTGCTGCAAAATATTCTTGCTTCACACAACAAGACGGTCATCTTTATTACACATCGTCAGGCAGTTGTCGATTATTGCGACCAGGTTTTGACCATCGGTCGTGAAGGATTTGAAAATGAAAGTATAACGAACTATAAGACAAATGATTATAGCGGTTAAAAATTTCACCTGCCAAAGTGATGCATATTGACGAACGATACCAATGATTTTGTTGAACGATGTCAATGACTTTGCACAACAATTTCATGCCCATTACAAAACAAACAATTTTCACTATTTATAAACAATAATCATAATAAATTTAAGATGAAAGCAATTAGACTTCTCCTTTCAGTGACGTTACTTGTCATGGCCATTCATGCCACAGCTCAAGAACTAGCCGAGGACCTTGATGCAAAGTATGCAACTGAACTCTTGAAGCCGGGAACCACCGCTCCAGAATTTACCTTGCCAAATCCAGAAGGAAAAAAGATATCAATGAGCCAGTTTAAAGGTCAGTATGTCGTGATGGAGTTTTGGGCTTCCTGGTGCCCTGACTGCCGAAAATTGAGTCCCGTTGTCGATAGCCTGATTACAAAATATGCTTGCAAGAAAATGGCATTTGTCAATGTTTCGTTTGACAATAATAAACAAGCATGGGTAGAGTATATCACCAATAAGATGACTTCTAGAAAGGCAAATCATGTGAGTGATTTGAAAAAGATGAAAGACTCACCAGTAGCACAAGCCTATCATGTCAAGTGGATTCCGTCCTTTTACTTGATTGATCCACAGGGAAAGGTTGTTCTCGGTACTGTTGAAATCGATAAAATAGACAAGAAGCTGAGCGAATTGGCTTCGCAAATTTGTGGCAAAGATCATAAAGATGGTAAGTGCACGTGTGCAAAAATGAAGTGAGGCGTACATTGAACCATGCTCTTCAAATGTGTTTATGGGCATGATACGATGCATCTATCCTTAGAATTTTTGTAAAGATGCCTTGAGGTGAGAAAAGTTTGCTTTATAATCAATTCAAAATGGTCTCATACTCAATACAGAGTGAAAGTTCAATATAGCTTTATCGCGATTCTTCTCAAGAAGAAAACTTCGAATGATGGCTATTATACCTCCTTGAAAACCAGAACAACGAGCAGGAAAGAAAATAAAATGCGTGTGGATTTAACCGTTATGTTCAGGTTTTAATAAATTTACTGCAACTTTCATTCAGTCGTTTTCGTCAAAAAAACAATATGATACATCTGAAAGATATCAATAAGACCTATTTCGGAGCACAGCCACTGCATGTGCTGAAAGGCATCACGCTCGACATCGAAGACGGTGAGTTCGTTTCCATTATGGGAGCGTCGGGGTCGGGTAAGTCAACATTGCTGAACATCTTAGGCATACTCGATAATTATGACAGTGGCGAATACATGCTCGGCGGCACGCTGATCAAGGATTTGAGTGAGCGTAAGGCTGCCGAATACCGTAACAGAATGATTGGATTTATCTTTCAGTCGTTCAACTTGATTGGTTTCAAGACCGCTGTAGAGAATGTAGAATTGCCATTGTTCTATCAAGGAGTAGGACGAAAAAAACGTCACCAGATGGCAATGGAATACCTAGAGAAACTTGGGCTTCTGCAGTGGGCCAACCACTATCCTAACGAGATGTCGGGTGGACAGAAACAGCGTGTGGCCATTGCCAGGGCGCTGATTACCAAGCCTCAAATTATCCTTGCAGATGAACCCACCGGTGCTTTGGATTCAAAGACGAGTGTAGAAGTTATGCAACTGCTCAAGTCTTTGAATGAAGAACAGCACATGACCATCGTTGTAGTGACCCATGAAAGCGGCGTGGCTAATGAAACGAGCAAGATTATTCATATTAAGGATGGACTCATTGAGCGCATCGAGGATAATTTCGACCATCAATCCAGCCCGTTTGGCATTGACGGCATGATGAAATAACTGAAACAGCACGCTCATGAGAGACATATTAACTGAAATATGGTCCACCGCCAAGCGCAATAAGCTTCGAACCACTCTGACAGGTTTTGCCGTTGCGTGGGGTATCTTTATGCTCATCTTTCTACTCGGGGCCGGTAACGGATTGATCAATGCGACCGAACAAAACTCTGGTCGCTTCCTGGATACTTCCATGGAGATATTTGGCGGACAGACTTCTAAGGCCTATAAGGGCATGAAAGAGGGACGACATATCGAGTTGAATACTGCTGATATTGAGACCACCGATCGTGATTTTAAGAAAAACATCATTGAAACAGGTGCCAGTGTTCGTCAGGAGGCAGTGAACATCTCTTATAAAGAGAATTATGTTAGTTCAACCCTCAATGGCGTTTATCCCAATGAGGCCACAATCAATAAAGTTGAAATGCTCTATGGGCGATTCATTAATAGTCTTGATAATGAAATGTCGCGCAAGGTAATCGTTATCAGTGAAAACCAAGCCAAGGAATTACAGCCGAAAGATGTCCCCGGATTGATTGGCAAATATCTTCAGGTGGGCAACTTTGCCTTTAGACTCATCGGCATATACAAGAGCGATCAAAGTCAGATGAACAATGATACTTACAGCGCTTTCACGACCGTGAGGACGATGTATAACCGTGGCGACAAGACCGACCGTATCAATTTTTCATTCAAAGGTTTGGAAACGACCCAGAAAAATGAAGCCTTTGAAAAAAGTTATAAAACTCGTTTGAATCGCAATCACGGCGTGGCTCCGGATGATGAAGAGTCTATCTGGATTTGGAACCGTTTTACCCAAGCCATGCAGATGAATACTGGAATGGGAATTATTCGTACGGCATTGTGGGTGATCGGTATGTTTACCTTGTTGAGTGGTGTTGTAGGAGTGTCGAACATCATGTTGATTACGGTCAAGGAACGTACACGTGAATTTGGCATACGTAAGGCCATTGGAGCGAAGCCGTGGTCTATCTTGCGACTCATCATCGTCGAGAGTATCATTATTACGACCTTCTTCGGTTACATAGGCATGTTGTTGGGTATCGCAGCCAATGAATATATGAATGCCACCATCGGCAATATGAAAGTAGATTCGGGGCTGTTCACGGCTACGATGTTTGTCAATCCCACGGTTGGACTCGATGTCTGTATCCGTGCAACCCTGCTGATGGTGATCGCCGGAACCATTGCCGGATTAATCCCGGCACGCAAGGCAGCCCGAACGAGACCGATAGAAGCGCTAAGAGCAGAATGATATGAAGTTTGATATAGATACATATAAAGAAATTCTTGATACGCTCTTGCGCAACAAAAGTCGTTCGTTTCTCACCGGATTCGGTGTGTTTTGGGGTGTCTTTATGTTGGTTGGACTCATGGGTGGAGGAAAAGGCATGAAAGAATTGCTGTCAAACAACTTTGAAGGTTTTGCAACCAATTCAACAATCATTTTCGCTCAGCCCACGTCTAAACCCTATGATGGCTACCGTAAAGGGCGACAGTGGAACATGGAATACAAAGATGTAGACCGTTTGAAGGCCTATGTCCCTGATTTGGATGTGGTAACACCGGTATTATCACAATGGGGCGCACATGCCGTTTTCAGTGATAAGAAAAGCAATTGTACCGTGAAAGGTTTGTTACCTGATTATGCTAAGGTTGAAGTTCCCAAAATATATTATGGTCGTTATCTGAACGAAATGGATATGCAACTTCGCCGTAAGGTTTGTATTTTGGGAAAGAAAGTATACAAAAGTCTGTTCCCCGGTGGCGGAGATCCCTGCGGGCAGCTTGTTAGAATTGATTCCATCTATTACAAAGTTGTCGGAGTAGACTACAGCACCGGAAACATGAGTATCAACGGGTCAACACAAGAAAGTATAATCATTCCTTTGACGTTGATGCAGCAGGCGTACAATTTGGGTAATGTCGTACATCTGATCTGTGCCACTGGCAAACCTGGCGTCGTGATGAGCAAAGTATCTCAGCCCATGAGGGATGTCATCGGCAAGGCGCATCATGTCGATCCAACTGATGAAAAGGGTATTACTGTTTTCAATACGGAGGTCATGTTTGGCATGCTGGACAGTCTTTTTTCGGGTGTCAACTTCTTGATATGGCTCGTTGGAATAGGAACATTGTTTGCTGGAGCCATAGGCGTTTCGAACATTATGATGGTAACGGTACGTGAAAGAACTTCCGAGATTGGTATACGGCGGGCTATCGGTGCCACACCACGAATGATATTGGGACAGATTATCACCGAGAGCTTGATATTGATTATCATTGCTGGAATGAGTGGTATACTCTTTTCTATTTTGATCTTGCAGCTGGCTGAACTGGCGAATACGACAGATGGAATCGTTTCTGCACATTTCCAAGTTGGTTTCTGGAGCGCATTAGGAACGGTGTTGATGTTGACTGTGTTGGGTGTTTTGGCAGGTTTAGCACCAGCCTTGCGAGCGATGGCCGTTAAACCGGTTGATGCCATGAGAGACGAATAGTCTATTTTCAGGCAACTTTCATGTGGGGACGTTGTAAGAAGTAGGGCGTTGAAAGCATGGATATAGATCATTGGAGATTATTAAATGACATAAAATAGGGGATATCTTTTAGATTGGTTTGCAGATGAAATGATGATCAAATCGATTTTCAAAGCATGACAACTGGAAAAATATCTCAAACGTGCCAAAAAGCGTTTTCCCCGTGGCACTCCTCTCCATAGAAAGAGGTTGGGAGAAATTTAAAATGAAAAAGAATTTCAAGTTAATCGTTGCAGCACTTATTCTGTTTGTGTTCATCGGTACGTTTGTGTTTTTATGGCAAAAGTCACAACCGCAACCCGTTTTGTATGAAGAATTTACGCCTCAAATGACCGATTTGCGTAAGGTGACAGTGGTTACGGGTAAGATTGAGCCACGTAACGAAGTAAATGTCAAGCCACAGATTTCGGGTATTATTACTGAGATCATGAAAGAAGCGGGCGACATGGTGCAGGCTGGTGAGATCATTGCCAAAGTCAAGGTGGTGCCTGATATGAATCAGTTGGCAAATGCGCAGGCTCGAGTTCGTTTGGCATCAATCAATGTCAAGCAGGCAAAGGTCAACTTTGACCGTCAGAAAGCGTTGTACGACAAAGGACTGGTCTCTGGTGATGAATACGACAAGATTCGTCAGTCGTACAACCAAGCTAATGAAGAAGTGATGGCTGCGCAAGACAATTTGGAAGTTGTGCGCGACGGTGTTTCGAAAAACAATGCCAATACCAGCAGTACCTTGATTCGGTCTACCATCAGCGGATTGGTTCTGAACGTGCCTGTCAAGGTTGGAAATACGGTTATTTTAAGTAACACCTTCAATGACGGAACAACCATTGCATCGGTTGCCAACATGAATGACTTGATTTTCAGAGGGAATATTGATGAAACAGAAGTGGGCCAACTTGTGGTGGGTATGCCGATGAAGATTACAATCGGAGCCTTACAGGACACTCATTTGCAAGCTTCTTTGGAGTATGTTTCACCCAAAGCTGTTGAGAACAATGGTGCGAACCAATTTGAAATCAAAGCGGCTGTCCGTGGGGTGAACAACCATCAGATACGTAGCGGCTATAGTGCCAATGCTGAAATAGTACTGGCTAGTGCCTCTCATGTGCTGACTGTTCCTGAAAGTGCTATTGAGTTTAGTGGTAACAATACCTATGTCTATGTAGTAAATGGCAAGGATAAAAATAAGACCTATACGCGTAAGAAGGTCGTTACAGGCTTAAGTGATGGCTTGAACATTCAAATCAAGCAGGGAGTGAGTGCAAAAGACAAGGTTCGCGGACCTAAAATTGTTAAAGATAAGGCTGACAAGTAATCTGAAAGTCAATTCAATAACGAAGCCGGTGATTCCAATTTTGGAGTCACCGGCTTTCTTTATGATCGTTGATCTGATTTTTGAACGTCAATTAGCTTTATAGGATTCAGATCCATCGATTGCTTTTGGAATGGATGTAGGCTCTTATCTGATGATCATCTTTTTGCCATTATGGATGTAGATGCCTTTCTGTTTTGGTTGTTGCTTGAAAGCAATGCCAGTAATGGTGTACCAAAGGTTGTCAGTCGGAGCGTTACGAGAGACTCCTTGAATATCGAGGGTGGGGTTTGATGAAGTGGAGTTCATGTTGTACCATCCGCCGTTGGTGAATACCATGTTTGCTGTTTGGTTGGTACCTACGCCACTATTGCCATTGTTGAAGATGATATAGGCAGGTGGAACCGTTTGTGTTCCATAGTAGCACCATTCCCATACATATCCACCTGTGCTGGTTTTGCCGATCCGATAGACGTGTACTTTGTCCCCTGGCCACGTGGCATTGTTGTCTGGTGTATAATTTGCACCCTTGTCAATCCATGCCCATGCATAAACCCTTGTGTCAATATCCCATGTACTTGGAGCAATGAAGTAGGCATGATAGGTATAGCCTTGGGGAGGAGTTTCATAGTTTATGCTGACTGGACCGATGGTATAATCTCGTGTAACGATTTTGGTCACAGTGCCATTAGAGAGAAGTCCTAACGTTAACTTAGATGTTGCATTGACAGGTATCAATGAACCACTGGCTACCTTCGAACTGTTCACTGTCGGAGTGGTGCCATCGAGCGTATAAACAACTTGTGCATTTGCATCGTTAGAGGCTGCCGTCAGTTTAACGATGATACCAGTGTCGTATCTGCCCGAAGCTTTGTCTGCAAAGACCATTTCGCTGGCTTTTGTAACAAAATAACGATAGTGGTATCCATTGATAATCTCAACGACATCTGATGATGGGGTATATCCTGAAGCTAACGGACCTACAACAGCAACCAATTCGCCATTGTCTCCGGTAACCTTAACGGCATATCTTTGAGACAGGCTTAACAACTGTGTATAAACGCTTGTGTTTGAAATGCCAACAGCCTTTCTGGCGTCAATCATCAACTTGATATCTTGTTTGCAAGCTTTCCAGTGAGGCAAGAACACGCAAGGTGTTCCTGGCATAGCTAAAAGGAATGCATTGGCAGCCAATGTATCTTTTAGGATTGGGTCGGGGGTGTAGCCTTGTGTTGTGCCACGGTCTTGCATGTCATGGTTTTCAACAAATGTGACAGCATACCGTTTGAACGATCCAGAAGAGAAGTTGTTGTTGACGAGATATTGATTGTTTCCTAACAATGCCCAGTTGTTATTGTTGATAGCATCTCGGACGGCATAACGGAACTGAAAGTCGAAAGCACCACTGCGATAGTTTGTATTTGTAATCCAGTTAGAGATATCTGAGGCACTGGACCAATATTCACCTACAGAGTACTGTACACCAGCAGCATCGTTGTAATCCCCGACATGATTGGCGTTGAATCCCTTTACCATGTCGTATCTGAATCCAGTATAACCTAGGTCCTGAACAAGGTATTTGGTATATGCCTTAATGATATTTTGAACGTTCAGACTCTTATGGTCAAGATCGCGACATCCATTCCAATCTTCACCTTCATCATTGTTGGCACTCAAGGTGATGCCGTTTGTGGTTGCCCAGTTACGAGTAGATCCTCCGTCATCATTGTTGGTGATGTCCTGTGGCGTCATCTGATAAGTCACTCCGTTGTATGTTTCGGCAGGATAATCTACCCATGATCCATTGACGCCAAGGTTGTTGCGGTGGTTGACCACAACGTCGGCCATAATGCCTGTACCTTTACTTTTGAAGGTATTGATCATCGAACGCAATTCTGCCTCTGTTCCAAACGAACTGTTTTGGTTGAAATAGTAAACAGGCATATAACCCATCACATTGCTGGTGGTATTGCAATTGCCACTTTGTGGAACCCAAATCAGGTTGAAATATTGTGACAGCTCATCAGCCTGGGATTCTAGTTTTGTCCACTGGGTATCCGCATATGAATCCCACGAAAAACCTTGAAGCAGGACACCTTTATATTGGGCGGACCATCCTGGGGACGTTTGGGCAAATGCCGAAATACTTATGGCAAGCGCAATGAGGATAGAATAAAATTTCTTCATATAATTAGTTGCTTAATTAGGTAAATTACTTTCAAATGTAGTATTTCAGTCTTAAATATCCATATTTATCTGATTAAATTAGATAAAGACTGAATGCAAACGTTTGCATGGAGTGTATGAAATGAATGTCTGATACAATGCAGTGGTGTTGGGTATCATATGATGATTGATGGTGACTCATAATGGTTCTTGTTAATCTTCTCAATTTTCAAAGATTGTAACGACAATATTATTTAATGGCAAGTTTCTTTCCTTTTGTGACATAAATGCCTTTCTGTTTAGGATGGGTAACTATAGAACCAGATAATGTATACCATTCTTTAGGTTCTGAATATGTTATTTTCGTTTGTGCTATACCGTCAATGTTCACTAAAAACTGTTTCATACAATAAAGCGCAGGTTCGGCCTTGCCTGTTTGGTTGTCAAAGAGACCTGCATTATACCAGTTGTCGGTCACTCGTTTGGTGTTCCAGTCAAGTCCTTTTTCGTTTGCTTCCATCCACCACCAAAACAGCCCATTGACCTTTGGATGGTTGTTCAACGTTTGAATGAGTGCTTCAGTGAATGCCTGCTGGCCTTCTGGTGTAATTGGGTACGTGTCCGACAAGTCGTAAGTAGGGTTTGAAGGCTGCCAATCGTGATAATAACCTGTCTCAACAATCATGATATTTTTGTCGGGATAGTTGTTCTCAAGCATTGTGAGCGCAGCGTTAAGGTTACTCATTGATCCATGATAAATTGGATAATAGCTCAATCCTATGATATCGTAGTCAACACTGTAAGTTTTCATGTTGTCGTAAAAGCCTTTCAAAATATCGGCTTGTGCAACCCTTTCTGTGTGGATAATGATTTTGGCTTGAGGACAAACTTCACGGCATGCTTTGCCTGCCATTTTTAACAGTGTTGTGAAATAGCTCCAATTATTCGTGCTGTTCGTGTCGCATTTTTTTTGACTAGTAATTCCTTCCTTTCCCCACAATATTCCATTACTGATTTCATTCCCTATTTGGATGAAGTCTGGGGTTGCGTCTTCTGCTGTCATTTGCATTAAAACGTCCTTGGTATAGGTGTATATCTTTGTGTAAAGATCATTGTCACTCAAAGTTGTCCAATCATCAGGGATCCATTGTTTCGAAGGATCTGCCCATGAGTCTGAATAATGAAAATCAAGTACCAATGACATCCCTGCAGCTTTAATACGTTTTCCCAACGCAATAACATAAGCTAAATCTTGACAAACTCCTTGGCCCTTGTCTACTGTTGAGGCTTTGCTGGGATCGACAAATAATCTCAGCCGCATACCATTCATACCTTGTTGTTTGAAAAAAGTCAAGGGTGCTGAAATGGATGAACCTTTGATGTCGAAGTAGGTAGCGCCACTTTCTTCGTATCTGGGTAACAAAGAGATGTCACCTCCGATATATTTTTGAGCTGTGACTGTTGATGCTACTAGGCATATTAGTACGATCAAGACCACTCTGAAAGGTTTCATTATGTGAACTGGTTTTTATAGATTGTAAAAATAAAGCTTTTTATTGAGACAAACAAAAGGCCACTCAATTATAAGCTGTTTTGTAGATGAAAAGATTTCAAATCAGGATTATGCTTTTCAGTAATGTCAAGATCCTGTTTTCGGAGGTGTTATCAACAAGTTGGTATGGGGAATATTTAAACTTCCGATGACAAATGACTAAGCATCTCGAACCACTTTTTCTTTCTAATTTATTTCACGTGATCGAAAATGGCAAAAAAGGCGGCAACTTTGAAAAAGTGCCGCCTCTCGGATGTTTGATGTTTTGTTGATAAAGACCCTGTTTTGGCCTATTGAATCGTTACGTGTGAATTGCCATCATATGACAAGTATAACTTGATGGTGTAAGTTCCTGCTGCAACATAGATGTTCGATCCATTCTGTGTCGTCAGAGAGTTGAGTGTTCCACCCCAACTGATATCCCAAGCATCGTTTGCGCGGAATTTGATGGCACCGTCTTTCAATACGATGTTTTGAATAACCCAGCAGCGGTTTGCCTTATCGTAGGTCATGCTCTGGTCGCTGTTCCAACCGTCTGCAGTTGCATCTCCAATCACTCCGATGGTTGTAATTGGGGTCAAAGAGTATGATAAAGCACCCATATCGAGAGTCACCTTATAGAAACCTTCAGGTTCGGTCAATGTGATGTTTGGAGCATCTCCAGCAGTGCTAAATCCTGCTCCATAGTTTGGACCGTTCCAGTTCGGTTGTGTACAGAATTTGAATCCATTCTGGTTCATGTACATATAGCCAGTATATATACCATCAAATGCCGGACTTTGAAGGATGTCAATCTGTGACCAACCGTTGGCATCACCAGCCATGTACATAAACTCTTGGAAGTTGAGTTTTTCAATTTTGTAAGTATAATCCATCATATTGATGGTCATACGGTATATGCCTGCTTCAACTATTTTACCTGCCTGTGGGTTGTCTGTAGTCAATTTACCCTCCATGCTGGTGTCGCCATCAACAGTTGTTCCTAAAACGCCATTGATTCCATTTTTCCAGAAGTCTCCATCATAGTTGTTCTTCGGGATAATCTTCCAGTACTTGTTTGCAGCATTTGTTGTAAAGAAGATTGTGAATACTGGATCAGTGTATACATCCTGGCTGCTATGCTTGAAAGCAACAGCGCCACTTGCATCCCATCCCGTGATGTCACCAGCCAAATAATATCCGGCGTCGATGAAAGGAGCTTTGGGAGCTGCTACAAACTGAATCTTACCTGCATCGATGAAAGCAGCCTGTCCATTTCTGATCGCGCTTACATATACGTGAGCATCAAATGTACGGTTAGTAGGACGTTTACCATAAATGCTTTCAATCAGGCTTTGAATATCTGATGTCAGTACTTTACCGTTAAGGGTTGTATTGACGGTTGTTGTCTGAGCATTGTCAATGCCAACGGGAGTCAGAAGGATTCGTGCGTTCTGAAGAGCATAGCCATCGGGGAGTTTTGCTGAACTAAGCGTGAATGTCTGTACGCTGTCACCTGTTGTTGCTAAGTCTTGACTAGCAACGGCAGTAGCTTTGAATCCGGGAATAGTTACTGCGTTTTCCTGACTGTAAGCCTGAGGATCAGCCCAATTGGTATAATCGCCACTGCAGGCCCCCATTAAGAAGGCTGTCAGTGCGAGTGTTACATATAATGATATTTTTTTCATGTCGTTGTGTCTGAAATCGTTGTTATTATTTAATCTCACCCGTTTCGTTCGTGAAGTTCAAGTAGAGACTCTGACCGGCAGTACCTGCAACGTGATCTTGATCTACGCCTTTGCCACGATAAACAATCTTGCCACTGAATATCATGAACTCAGCTTTCCACCAGTCAAATCCGGGAACCTTAACGTATGCACGAACACCGTCACCAGTACCACCAGGTACGGATTTACTGAATGCAGGAGAAACAAATTGTCCGTTGGCATCTGTTGGAACTGTCATCAGCGCTGCATCTTCCAGTTCAGACCAGTCTCCCTTCACAGTTACAGGACCCATGATATAAACGTTAGGCTTGTTGAAGGTAACCTTATAACGAATATTACGTCCATCAAGTGTACATTGAACGACCATCAGGTACCAACCTGGTGTGTTGGATGCAATATTCCCGCCTCCATCAACGATTTGACTCTTTAATTCGCTGGCGTCATCGACTGTGATCTTCGCGAAACCTACTTCACCACCATCCCAAGCAGTTGCAGTATTGAACTTAATACCACTGTTGTCGATATAAACAAGGTGCCAGAATATGCCATCAGTGCCATAGACCGGAACCATGTCGAGAGCAGTATCCCAAGACCATCCGTTGAAGCTACCCGTAACATAGATGTGCGTTGGTAGTTTAACTGGCGGCAATGAGAAGAGCAAGTGCACATCTTTTAAGGTCACAACGTTTGAAAGAATCTCCATGCCGGGGATAGTTGTACCATCTGCTGTCAGTTGATTGGCTTTCAGGCGGAAATAAACAGGCATGTCAACAGGAAAGTCTTTCTCTGTCAAACCTTGTGTCAGCTTCATTGTTGTCAAGGTGCTGGCAAGGTCGAGAGCGTTTATTTGTATCTTGGCTGTGGTATAGGTAGTCGGCAGATTGATTGAATCAGACATATCCGGTTTGGTTGCTACCTGTACGGTGTACTTTGTTACGGCTGGAAATCCATAGTCCGGCTGTGTACATGTCAGTTCAACAACATTCGAATTAGCCAAGTCGTATACACCGTTTGTTGCTAAAGCAGGTGTATTGAGGTGGAATGTTGTCGGTGACTTTAATATCGGATTAGAGCCGTTATCGTCACTGCAGGAGGCAAAAAAAACTACAGTGAAAAGCAGTAATAGCGTCGACTTTAATATATTTGTCATGTTGTTTTATTTTTATAGGGTTGTTCAGTAGAGGAAAGAGCCAGTAACTCTTTCCTCGCTGATTATTTGATTAATAACCTGGATTCTGCTTCAAGTTTGTATTGACAGTCAAGTCGGTTGTCGGGATAGCAAAGATGTTACGGTTCTCAGAGAAGTTCGTGCCGTTCAATACGCCACCTTTCCAAGGCCAGTTATAGTTGTTGTTACCACCAAACTTACCGAAACGAACTAGATCTACGCGACGACGTCCTTCAAAATAGAACTCGCGGCTCCATTCATCGAGGATATCATTGAGTGAATATCCACCAGTGGTTCTAACTTGTGCATGAGCACGTTGTCGAAGCGCATTAATATAACCTGTTCCTTCAGTTGTTGTTGTACCACCATTTGCACGAGCAGTAGCCTCAGCATATGCGAGGTAAGCCTCAGCAACGCGGAAGAAGAAAAAGTCGGTATCAGCATATCCCAAATCCTTAGCAGAACCATTATCTGAATAGAAGTTGTTGAACTTCAATACAGAGAAACCTTTCTTGAACTGTGTAATTTCTGTACCAGTTTCCTGAGTAATCTTTCTGCCAGCACCGTCGAAGAGTGCACGGTCATCATTTGCAAGTGCAGGCATTTCTGCACCAGTTACATTCTGTGCATTATTTGTTGGGAAGAACTTATCAATGAGACTCTTGCGAGCACGAACACCTGCCCAGTTTGCATTGTCAAAAAGACCAAGACCAGGATTTCCGTTAGGATTAATAACGTCATCAGCATCAGAACAAGCATTTATCAAGAATACTGTACAACCATAAGCAGCAGTTTTTTTACCATCCTGTAGGATTGGGAAAATTGCTTCTACAGAAGACCCGTTCTCACCATTGTTACCCATGAATAGCTGTTGATAAGCGCTCCAACCGTTCACTTTAGCACCAGTGTAAAGCTTATAAGGAGAATCGATAACCTTCTTAGCATATTCTGCTGCCTTTGTCCACTGTGCTGTACCTGTATAAATTTCGGCATTTAGATATAAACGCATCTTTAGCATCCAGTCTGCAACCTGGTCTACACGGCCATAATTAGGATCAGATGAAGTCTTTGCCTTTGGTGCTGCCAAATCTTGCTCGATTTCTGTTAATTCCTTTTCGATGTAATCGAATATCTGCTTACGAGAATATTGAGGAGCAAGTTGGTCAGACACTGTTTCTGTGAAAGGAACATTTCCGTATGCATCCATCAACAAGTAATACTGAAGAGCACGGAGGAAACGAACTTCTGCTGTCTTCTGTTTGTCTACACTACCAAACTGTGAAATGTATTGATTGCAAACAGTAACACCAAAATACAAACGATAGTAGAATCCCTTCAACATTGGGTGAGAAGCACCATAGTTATTGAAGTTGAACTCAGGAATACCTTCATTATCTCCCCAGTTACATATTGCTTCATCTGTTGTCAACTCATTAGAATTGAACAACTGACGGATAAAACCTGTTGTACCACCATCCAAACCATCGATGTCACAATCGCCGTCCGGACCACTGTTTCCAGCCATAGCAAAGTTAGCGTAACATTTGTTCAGCAGTTGATCAGGATTAATTGTGGTCTGTAGGTTTGGGTCAATTGGTGTGACATCCAAATCATTGACACAAGAGCTTAATCCTACAGTACATATAATCGCTGCTGAAAGAACTAAAGTTTTTATATAGATTTTCATTATTATGAATGTTTAAAGTTAGAAGTTTAAATTCAAACCGAATATAAATGAGATAGGACGTGGGTAAAGGTTGTTGTCAATACCACCGAATACTTCAGGGTCAATTCCTTTATATTTTGTCACAGTGAACACGTTTGAACATGTTGCATACAAACGACCATTCAAGCCTTTTGCGTTAGCTCCCTTGAACCAATTTTGGAAACTGTACCCCAAAGTGATATTGTCACACTTCAAGAAAGATGCGTTCTGCACCCAACGATCTGAAAGAATCGAAGTAGTATTCTGTGTCTGCCAGTTGTCAGCTACAGAAGCTACAGGACGATTTGATAAGAAGTTTGAAGATGCCCATACGGCAGCTGGAGATACATTTGAGCTAGAAGACATTCTATCATTAAATACATAATTGCCAATGCTTGCTCTCAAAGCGAAGCCAAAGTCAAAATTCTTATACTCGAGACGTGAAGCCATACCCATTGTTACAGGAGCATTAGGACTCTTATAGAAGTACTTGTCTGCTTCTGTAATCTGTCCATCAGCATTGCGGTCTACAACTGCATTCTCTATTGGTTTTCCTGCTTGGTCATAAATCTGCTGATAAACATAGAATGTAGAAGCTGGATGGCCAACAGCATGAGCTTGAGCATTGCTACCTGTACCTGCTGAGATACCACCTGTTGGAATGAAGTAGTTACTACCACTTCCACCTGTCAAGTCAGTAATCTTGTTTGAGTTGCAAGTTAAGTTATAATCTAAAGTCCAGAACCAGTCCTTTGTCTGAATTGCTTTCCAACTGATAGAAGCTTCAACACCCGTATTTCTCAATGAACCGATGTTTGATGTAACCTGGTTTCGGAAGTTTGAACCTGCAGAAACATATACTTGGTTCAACAAGTCACTCGTTTTACGATAGTACCAGTCTACGCTACCTGAAAGTCTTTGATTCAGAATACCCCAGTCAAGACCAATATTATAAGTTGTTGTTGTCTCCCATTTCAGTTTCTTGTTAACGGCCTGAGGACGTGCAACAGTGCCATCACCAGTGATAGGATAGAAGTTATTGGTACCTGTACCAATCTGATAGATATCAAAGTAATTGTAGTCTCCAATACCTTCCTGCTGACCAGTCATACCCCAACCAAGACGAAGCTTCAGGTCTGACAACCAATTGATTTCTCTAAATTTGTTTTCATCCTTCATTTTCCATGCGAATGCAAAAGAAGGGAATGTAGCCCAGTTTTGCTGGAAACGTGATGATCCATCATCACGTACCGTTGCTGTAACATAGTAACGGTCCATCAAACTCCAGTTGGCACGGCCAAAGAATGAAACCAAATAGTTTTCGGTTTTAAAAAGGTAGTCTTCTAATGTTCCATCACCATTATAATCCTTGCCACTATCTTTGTACAGCTGTCCGCCATGTTTGAGATTGGTGCTTGGATAGTATTGCAATGTACGACTTGTTTCCTGTCTCCAGAAATGTTGCCATTCATAACCACCCATGATATCAAAGTGGTTCTTGGCTTGGTCGTTGAAGTCATGATAGTATTGTGCATAGCTACTCAACGTCAAATTGCGTTTTTTAATTTTGCTCCATCCATCAGATCCATAATAAGAAGACAAAGGGGATGTTGGGTCGATGTGGGTATCTTGCTTGCCCTGAGCGATATCAGCGCCGGCAGTAACATGTAAACGCAAATCTTCGAATCCTTGAACCTTATAGTCAATGTCTGCACTGCTGATCAAATCTTGACTCTTGGCGCGATCATCTTTCAGGTTTAAGATGGCAACAGGGTTTCTTGTGGCTAAGGTGTTCAGTGTTGATGGCCAGGAAGGATCTTCAGTTGGATCAAGCCCTGCGCCTCTCCATGCATGATAGTAACCATAGTTAGCAGCATCAACAGAAGTTCTGTCGTATACACTTTGTGTAGGGTCGTATGCAACAGCAGCACCAATCGCTCCACCGTCAGCATAACGGTTCTTCGCATACATGCCTTTCACGTTCAAATTGATGTTCAGGTGGTTGTCAAGTAAAGTTGGATTCAGTGCCAGAGCAGCTGTATATCTTTCGAAGTTTGAGGTTTTTACGATACCATTATTATTGGTATAACCAACAGAAGCACGAAAAGGAAGCGCATTTTGTCCTTTACCGAATGCACCAGAGAATGTCAAGTTATGATCTTGTCCTATAGCTGTTCGTAGAATTTCATCCTGCCAATTGGTGTTGGCTGTTCCAAGAGCTTTATATGCATCACTGCCTTCGCCCCAAATAGACTTAATAAAGTCGCGGTATTGGCCGGCATTCATCACATCTACCGTCTTTCTCTTCATGCTGGCAGTAACACTTCCAGCATAGGAGATTTGCAATGGTTGATTGGCACGGCCTTTCTTTGTGGTAATAATGATAACACCATTAGATCCTCGAGAACCATAAATAGCTGTTGCAGAAGCATCTTTCAAAACGTTGAATGATTCGATATCCTGAGGATTGACAATAGAAAGTGGGTTGGCAAGACCTTTTACACCACTATTATCCATTGGGATACCGTCGATGACGATCAATGGGTCGTTGCTGGCATTCAATGACGATCCACCACGAATACGGATCGTTGATCCGCCACCAGGGGTACCACCACCACTCGTAACACTTACACCGGCAACCTTACCTGAAATCAAATCTTGAGGATTGACGATCAAACCCTTGTTCTTTGCATCTGGTTTCAATGCCATTACAGAACCGGTAAGGTCGCTTTTCTTTACTGTACCGTATCCGATAACCACCACTTCGTTCAGTGATTGGCCATTGTCAACTTTCAATGTAACGGTCATTTCGGAAGTGGCGGGCATTTTTGCTGTCAGATATCCGATATAACTTACTGAGACAATCGCACCAGCATTGGCATTGATGGAGAAGTTACCATCTATATCCGTTACAGTTCCGCCATCTTGAGCTCCAATTCTGACGGTGGCGCCAATGATGGGCTCGCCGGCTTCATCCTTCACATGCCCCTTCACTGCAATTTCTTGCGCGATGGCACTAGCTGAAAGAATCAACACACACAGGAGTGTGAACATTCTTAGAGGCAACGTAAATTTTACATGCTTCATTATTCTTTTGTTTTAAGTTAATATTAATATAGTTAATCTATTTTATAGTTTAGGGTTTCTCTGCTTGCGTCGGCCATGATCATCCGTTAGGTTTTTGAGTTCCCTTATGCGGGAAACGGATAAATGCTTAGGTTTCTTCGACATGAATCTCAGCCTCTGCTTACATTCTTCGTATGGCAAAGATAGTTTTCTTTCAAATATAATGTACTTTTTTCAATACAAATCCGTTATTAATTCAATGCAAACGATTGCATTCAGAAATATATATTAATCAAAGGTTTATGTTTTTGCGTTCCACGTTTTTGCATATATTTGTAAAATCAATTACTACCTAAATGAGTTTTTTGTCGTCTATCACAATGAAAGATATCGCACGGGAACTGGGTGTTTCTGTGGCAACTGTTTCGCGTGCATTGAAAGATAGCTCGCAGATCAGTAAAGAACAGCGCAATCGTATTCAGACTTATGCGCACGAACATCATTATATACCTAATATGATAGCAGAGTCTTTGCGATATAGTAAGGTGAAACCTGTAAAAGTTATCGGTGTTATCGTACCTCAGATTGCTCATTTCTATTTCTCGACCATCTTATCGGGGATTGAGGAAGAGGCGAACGAACGCGGCTATCGAGTCATGGTGGCGCAAAGCAATGAGAAATATCAGCGGGAAGTGCGCATCTGCGAGGATTTCTTTGAGAACAAGGTTTGTGGCATTATCGTTTCTCAGGCAAAAGACACCCAGCAGTACGACCATTTTAAAAAGCTCATCGAGTATGGTATGCCCTTGGTGTTTTACGATCGTATTTGCACAGGAGTTAATTGCAGCAGGGTTGTAGTAGACGATTATCTGGGCGCTTTTAATGCCGTGTCTCATCTGATTGCAACAGGTTGCAGGCGGATTGCATATTATGGATCATCCATGAACATGGAAATATCGAAGAATAGATATAATGGATATCGTGATGCGCTCATCAAAAATGGACTCAAGGAAGATCAGCGCTTTTTCAGAATCTGCGATAATAGGGCAGAGGCAGAACGGATATCCCCAGAAATATTGGAGATTGAAGAGGGTCCTGATGCATTCTTTGCTGTAAACGATGACACTGCTATCGGTATTCTTTATGCGGCCAAAAGAATGGGATTTCGTGTGCCGAATGATATCTCTATTTGCGGATTTACCAATGGCGAACGTGCCATTGCCTGCGATCCGATGTTGACCACTGTTGAACAACGCGGATTTCGGGTAGGCGAAGAGGCTGCCGACATCCTTATCAGTCAGGTAGAAGGTAATCTACCTCATGACTTAGTAGAGAAGAGAATCGTCCGTACCAGACTTGTTATTAGAGGAACCACAAGGTAGGCATAGAATTAGAAACATCAGCCTTTTTTTGAAGTCCCCCTCTTGGGCAATATGCAATATTAAATTTATGAAGGCATGAATGGGATGATTAATCGAAACTATTAAATATCTATCAACATATAAGCTCTTTGACCATGGAGCAAAAAACATCATGGGAATAGAATTATGAAACAAAAACCTGATTTATCGCGAACCCAACTCTTTAATTTGAGCTTTGGTTTCTTCGGAGTGCAGATTGCTTACGCGCTTCAAAGTGGTAACAACTCCCGCATTTTCGCAACCATCGGTGCTGATCCACATAGCCTTAGCTATTTTTGGATCTTGCCTCCGTTGATGGGCCTTATTGTTCAACCGCTGGTTGGTATTGCGAGCGATCGTACCTGGACACGCTTTGGACGCCGTATACCTTATTTAATATTTGGAGCCCTCATTGCTGTTATCATGATGGTGTTGCTGCCCAATACCGGAAGCTTTAGCAATACAACGAGTATAGCGATGGTTATCGGTGCCGTCATTCTGATGTTTCTAGACACCAGTCTCAATATGGCTATGCAGCCGTTCAAGATGATGGTCGGTGATATGGTTAATGAAAAGCAAAAAGGTTTGGGCTATGCCATCCAGAGCTTTCTGGTCAATCTAGGCCAGGTTGTTGGCTTTGCTCTTCCTTTTATTCTGACTTACATCGGGTTGAGTAATAGTGCAGAGCATGGCGTTCCACAGTCTGTCAAATGGGCATTCTTTATAGGAGCGTTGATTCTCATCGCTTGTGTGTTCTATACTATTTCCAAGGTAAAAGAGTTGCCACCAGACGAGTTCGCTCAATATCAAGAGCCAGTGAACGAGAGCAAGGGTAACAAGGCCGGCGTGGTAGAACTACTTCGTAAGGCCCCCACTAACTTCTGGCGCGTTTCATTGGTCCAATTCTTCAGTTGGGCGTCCTTCCTGTTGATGTGGACCTATACTACCGGAACGATCTCAGATACCGTATGGAACAGCACCAACACTGCCTCTAAGGCTTATCAGGAAGCAGGTGACTGGGTCGGTATTGTCTTTGCAATGGAAGCTGTGGCCAGTGTACTTTGGGCGGCAGCATTACCTGCTATCGAAAATAAATTTGGATTGAAATTTGCGTATGCCCTTAGCCTTATTATCGGTGGAGTGGGTTTCTGTCTTGTACCTTTCATTCACGACCAGTGGATGCTCTTCTTACCATTCGCATTTATCGGATGTGCTTGGGCAGCCATGCTCGCCATGCCATTCACCATTGTAACCAATGCACTGGAAGGCAAATCACACATGGGTACTTATCTTGGCCTCTTCAATGCTTCTATCACCATTCCTCAGATTGTAGCAGGACTAACAGGTGGTCTGGTCCTAACGCTTGTCGGTGGTGTTCAGGCCCATATGATGTATGTTGCAGGTATCAGTCTTATCCTGGGGTCAGCATTCGTATATATCATCAAAGAACATTCTAAATTGAAAACAGTTTGATATTGAATGACAAACCCAATGATTTTGGTTCCCAATTTGCATGCGTTTGATGTGCAATCTGCATCCTATTGATTGCCAATCTTAATGCTATTGTAACTATAAGTGAATGAGGAAAATACAGAGTTATACAATTGATTGCAAGCGTTTATGGAAAGGCACTTCTTCTACCAGTTCGAAACGAGGTCATTAACCATTTTTTTTGAATAACTCAGAAAATATTCTCTTTCCTCATCTATCAACATAAAATTATGAATATACAATTTAATATTGAATATAAGACAAGTTTCGGTGAAGACTTGATCTTGAACCTCGTAGAGCTGTTGCCTTCAGGTGACAAGAGTATTACACCCTATCGTATGTCTACCTTTGACGGATTGCATTGGTATTACAATATGACACTTCAGCTATTGAACGGTTCTTTTGCTCTGAATTATTTTTATTCAGTGGAAACCGATGGTCAAATCAAACGACAGGAATGGACTACTGTTGCCCACATGCTGGATTTGACAGCATCAAAAGCCTCACAGTATCGTTTGTATGATATCTGGTTGGACATCCCGCAAGATACTCATCTTTACACTTCTGCCTTTACCGACTGCCTCAATCACCTAAAACTTGGTCATCCTAAACCGTCAACCTTTGAGCAAACGGTTCGTTTTGTTGTCAGGGCGCCACAGTTGAAAATGGGTGAACGTCTTGCCATTCTTGGTAATGCAAAGGCCTTGGGACAATGGAACGCCCTGCAGGCAGTAGAGATGGTTCAACATCAACATCATGAATGGATCATTGATTTGGATGCGAAGATTTTTAAAGAGATGCAGATAGAATTCAAGTTTGCAGCACTCGACGAAAAGAATGATGTTACCCCATTGTGGGAAGATGAACAGAATCGTACGATTAGTTTGCCATTGATGAATGCGGGTGACGTGGTTGTTTATCAGTTGGAGCAGGTGTACTTCGCTGATCGATATGCGCGAATGGCAGGAACCTTGGTTCCATTGTTCTCGTTACGAAGTAAAGGCAGCTTTGGTGTAGGCGATTTCGGCGATTTAAAGACAATGGTTGATTTCGCTAGCGTAACCAACCAGCGCGTTTTGCAGTTGCTTCCGATCAACGATACCACCACATCTCATACTTGGACCGACTCGTATCCGTACAGTTGCATCAGCATCTTTGCGTTGCATCCGCAATATTGTGATCTCAGGCAACTGCCCGAATTAAAGGATTCGCAGGAGAATAAACGCTTTAAAGAATTGCAGGTTGAACTAAATGCATTGCCGGCTATTGATTATGAACGTGTCAACAATAGCAAAATAGAATATTTGCAGCTGTTGTTCGCACAAGAAGGCAAACAGATGATGGCAACAGACGCCTTTAAGCGGTTTTTTAAGCATACCGAAGATTGGCTTGTTCCCTATTCACAATTCTGTTATCTTCGAGATACTTATGGTACAGCTGACTTTAGTCAGTGGCCCGATCATCGTCAATGGGATGAACAAGACCGTAAACAACTCACTTCTGTTCGCAACGAAGCATATGGTGACGTGGCATTTTATTATTTTGTTCAGTTTATCCTTTATGCGCAAATGACATCCGCACATGATTATGCCTGCAGCAAACGTGTCATCCTCAAAGGCGATGTTCCAATCGGGGTGAATCGATATGGATGTGATGTATGGATGGAACCGAAATACTTTAATATGAATGGACAAGCCGGTGCACCACCCGATGAATTCTCGATCAATGGACAGAATTGGGGCTTCCCAACCTATAACTGGGAAGAGATGTTGAAAGACGGATGTGCTTGGTGGGTGCGTCGGTTCCGCAATATGGCTATGTTCTTTGATGCATATCGCATTGACCACGTACTGGGTTTCTTCAGAATATGGGAAATTCCAATTAGTTCTGTTCATGGATTGTTGGGGCAATTCTCTCCTGCGCTGGCGATGTCTCGTGAAGAAATAGCTTCTTATGGATTGAATTTCCAGGAAGACTTGTTTACCAAACCTTTTATCCGTGATTGGGTTTTGGACAGAGTTTTCAAAGAGCATGTCCAGGAAGTAAAGTCGACCTATCTCAATCATATCCATGATGATGTATACGAACTGAAACCAGAATATGATACCCAACGCAAAATTGAGGCTGCTTTCGAAGGAAAGGAAACCGATGTGGATGTCTGGATTCGCGATGGTTTGTATGCCATGGTCGACGATATACTGTTTGTCCGCGACAATAAGAATCCGGAATTGTTCCATCCACGTATCACGGCACAGTTCAATTTCATTTACGAAAGTCTTTGGAGTGTCGACAAAACAGCATTCAACAAGCTGTATAATGAATATTATTATCATCGCAACAACCAATTTTGGTATCAGGAAGCGATGAAGAAATTGCCTAAAATGGTTGAGGCTACTCGAATGTTGGTGTGTGCTGAAGACTTGGGCATGGTGCCTGAAAGCGTAAACTGGGTAATGAACCAGCTACGTATCTTAAGTCTCGAGGTGCAGTCTATGCCAAAAGACCCCAAGGTTCGGTTCGGCCATCTCTCTCGGAATCCTTATCTCAGTGTCGACACCATCTCTTCTCACGATATGCCAACGTTACGTCAGTGGTGGGATGAGAACTACGAACGTACGCAGAATTATTACAATACGATGTTGTATCGTGATGGAGCGGCCCCACATCCATTACCAGGATGGCTGGCAAGAGATATCGTTTCTCGCCATTTGATGTCGCCATCCATCCTCTGTATCTTGTCTATCCAAGACTGGTTTGCCATCGATGAGAATTTGCGGTTGGCCAATGCCGATGCTGAACGCGTCAATATTCCAGCCAATCCGAAACACTATTGGCGTTACCGCATGCATCTGAATATTGAGGATATGATCGATAATGAAAACCTGAAAGCAAATATTGCTGAACTGATCTCACAGTCGGGACGTAAAATTTAGCTTTTGTTGCATATATAATTGTTCAAGGGATTTTCCTGTTGAATAAAATGAATGAAGAAAAAAATGAACCAATTAAAACTTATTTTACTATTCTTTTTCTTGCCCATGATGATGTCTGCGCAAGAAATCAAGTCGCCCAACAATGATGTTTGCGTGCGGTTTACCTTGCTTGCGGATGGAGTTCCTTCATACGAAATGACTTATAAGGGTCAACAAGTTATCAAGCCAAGTCGGTTGGGACTGGAGCTCGCCAAGACAACGCATTCCAGCAGAGGCGATCAAGAGACAGATTTGATGAATGGTTTCACAGTGCAAGACACACAGACGTCTTCATTTGACGAAACCTGGAAACCGGTTTGGGGTGAAACAGAACAGATACGCAACCATTACAACGAAATGGCTGTCAAGTTGTTCCAATCGTCCAGCAACCGAACCATTATCATCCGTTTCAGGGTTTATGATGAAGGCATGGGCCTGCGATATGAGTTTCCACAACAAAACGAGTTGAATTATTTTGTAATCAAGGAAGAGCATACTCAATTTGCTATGGCCGGAGATCACAAGGCATGGTGGTTACCGGGAGACTATGATACACAGGAGTATGAAACGGTGACCTCAAAACTGTCTCAGATCCGTGGTTTGATGAAACAATCTATCACTGGTAATGCTTCACAGACTCCGTTTTCACCTACCGGTGTACAGACGGCTTTGCAGCTGAAGACTGACAAAGGATTATATATCAACATCCATGAGGCTGCTTGTGTCAATTATCCCACCATGCACTTGAACCTCGACGACAAGAATATGATATTCGAGTCATGGCTCACGCCCGATGCACAAGGATTGAAAGGTTATGTACAAACACCGTTCAACACACCTTGGAGAACTGTGATGGTTAGTGATGACGCACGCACGATGCTGGCTTCTCACTTGATCTTGAACCTCAATGAGCCTTGCAAACTGGAAGATACCTCATGGATAAAACCTGTGAAATATTGCGGCGTTTGGTGGGAAATGATTGTTGGGGCCAAGACATGGAGTTATACAAACGATTTCCCTTCAGTAAAATTAGGAATAACAGATTATTCAAAGGCAAAACCCAATGGAACACATGGTGCAAACAATGCTGAGGTAAAACGTTATATCGATTTTGCCGCAAAGAATGGCTTGGACCAGGTTTTGGTGGAAGGATGGAATGAAGGTTGGGAAGACTGGTTCGGGCATTCTAAGGAATTTGTGTTCGATTTTGTAACACCCTATCCCGATTTCGATATCAAAATGCTCAATGATTACGCCCATTCAAAAGGTGTTAAGCTGATGATGCATCACGAAACATCATCTTCTGCATGGAACTATGAACGCCATATGGAAGATGCCTATACGCTGATGAACAAGTATGGCTATAATGCTGTAAAGTCGGGTTATGTGGGTGACATGATTCCCCGGGGCGAACACCACTATGGACAGCTAATGAACAACCATTATTTGTATGCCGTTCAGCAAGCAGCCAAACATCATATCATGGTCAATGCGCATGAGGCAACACGCCCGACTGGACTCTGTCGTACCTATCCCAACCTTATTGGTAATGAAAGTGCACGTGGAACAGAATACGAAGCCTTTGGAGGCAGCAATCCGGATCATACCGTGATCTTGCCATTTACCCGCTTGCAGGGTGGCCCGATGGACTATACACCAGGTATTTTCGTTACCAAACTGTCTGAATGGTCAAACAATACATCGTTTGTTCACACCACTTTGTGTGGTCAGTTGGCATTATATGTAACACTCTACAGTCCACTTCAGATGGCAGCCGACCTGCCCGAAAATTATGAAAAGTATGATGATGCTTTCCAGTTTATCCGTGACGTCGCTGTAGATTGGGACGATAGCAAATATCTTGAGGCCGAACCTGGCGACTATATTACTGTAGCCCGAAAGGCAAAAGGAACTTCTAACTGGTTTGTTGGTGGGAAGTGTGATGAGAATGGTCATCAGAGTGTCATCAAATTAGATTTCCTGGATAAGGGCAAGACATACAATTGTTCTATCTACGCCGATGCCAAAGGCGCAGATTATGAAAAAAATCCACAGGCTTATACGATCACGCATAAGAAAGTGAAGCGTGGGGATGTGTTAAAGTTGAACCAGGCACGTGGTGGCGGATTTGCTGTTTCACTGATTGTCCAATAGAAATTGTGAACCAAATATGAAAAAACAGAAGTGGTATCTTTTTCCGATTTTGGCCGTGGTATGTTTGTTTTTTACCCCAGAGCTATCGGCTGCAGAGTTTAACGAAATGATGTATTCACCTCTGAGAACTGTCTTTAAAGTCAATGCTCCGACGAAAGCCAAGCGTGTTGTGCTGAGGCTTTATCGTGAAGGAGAAGGAGGCAGTGCCATCCAAACTTACAGCATGAAGAAGGCAGGGAAAGATGTATGGCAGAAAGAGGTGAAAGGTAATTTGAAAGGAATGTTCTATACTTTTGAAGTTTTAGGCTTTCCCGGACACAACGGTGGTGAGACACCCGGTGTTTTTGCAACCGCTGTCGGTGTGAATGGTAACCGTGCGGCTATTATTGACCTGAAAGAAACCAATCCACAGGGATGGGATGCAGATCAAAGACCTGCTTTAAAATCACAGGTCGACCTAGTGCTTTATGAGATGCATGTACGCGATTATACCGATTCTCCTTCTTCAGGAATCATCCATCGTGGCAAGTTCTTGGGTATTGCAGAGCCAAAAGCTGTTCAACATCTGCAAGATCTTGGTATCAATGCAGTACATCTGCTGCCTTCTTTCGACTTTGCCTCTATAGACGAACGGGTTACAGAAAATCCAAAATACAATTGGGGATACGACCCCAAGAACTATAATGTACCTGAAGGAACTTATTCTACGGATGCCAAGAATCCAATGGCGCGCATCAAGGAGTTCAAACTGATGGTTCAAGCCCTGCACAAAGCTGGAATCAGGGTCATTCTGGATGTTGTCTATAACCATACCTCTGATATCGAGGGCAGTAATTTCCAGCGCACTTATCCGGATATGTATTACCGTAAGACGGCTGATGGAGAATATTCAAATGGTTCGGGTTGCAAAAATGAAACGGCCAGTGAGCGTCCTTTAATGCGCGAATTCATGATTGAATCGGTGAAATATTGGGTCAACGAATATCATCTTGATGGTTTCCGATTCGACTTGATGGGTGTCCACGACATTGAAACCATGAATGCAATCCGTGCCGAATTGGATAAAATAGATCCATCCATTAATATGTATGGTGAAGGTTGGAGTGGTGGAACCTGTGCTTATCCAATAGAGAAACTGGCCATGAAGGCCAATATACAGCAGCTTCCTCGTATTGCTGCTTTCAGCGATGAGATAAGAGACGGACTGCGTGGACCATTCAATGATGATAAGAAAGGCGCTTTTCTGGCGGGTATTCCTGGAGAAGAAGAGAGCATCAAGTTTGGTGTTGTCGGAGCTATTGATCATCCTCAAGTAGATGATAGCAAAGTAAACTACACGAAAAAGCCCTGGGCTCATGAACCTATACAGATGATTAGTTATGTCAGTTGTCACGACGATTTGTGTCTGGTGGACAGATTAAAGGCTTCTGTGCCGGATATAACGAATAATGAACTGATTCGTTTGGATGAGTTGGCTCAGACTGCAGTCTTTACCTCCCAAGGCGTTCCGTTCATGTTGAGCGGAGAAGAGATGTTGAGATCAAAACAAGGCGTACACAACAGTTTTGAATCACCAATCGAAATAAATCGTCTGGATTGGGATAACCTTAATCGTTATCCAGAAGTATATCAGTATTACAAGAACCTGATTCGGTTAAGAAAAAACCATCCTGCATTTCGTCTGGGATCAGCAGAGGATGTCAGAACCCATCTGTCATTTCTTCCAACTCAGCCATGCATGGTTGGTTTTACACTGAATAATCTTGCGGGAAAAGACGCTTGGAACACCATTATCGTATTGCTCAATGCCAACAAAGTGGCAAAGGAAGTCAATATCCCAGATGGTCGATACACGGTTGTATGCTGTGATGGTGTCATCAATGAAAATGGACTGGGCGAAATGGCCGGTGGTAAGGTGATTGTAGATCCGCAATCGGCATTGATCTTACACGACTAACCGGTTCGAACAGATCATCTGAAACCGACTTCACTTCTTTAATTTGATATCGCATGTTTTATAAACTATCATAATAAGGTATAAATGAGAAAAATTTTAATATTGCTTTTCCTCGCAGCAAGTTTGTTTTCGTTTGGAAGATCAATTCAGATAAACCGAATCGATCCTACTGATTGGTTCGTAGGAATGAAGAACCCATCCTTGCAACTCATGGTCTATGGGGATGATTTAGGAGATGTTTCCGTAACGACTGACTATGCAGGAGCCACAGTAGACAGCATTGTTCATCTGCAAAATCCTAAGTATCTTTTGGCTTATCTTCATCTCCAGAATGCCAAGCCTGGTGTGATGAAGCTGAAGTTTACAAAGGGAAAGTCGGTGCAACTGGTGAACTACGTGTTGAAAGCTCGGGAGATGAGTGGTGAAGACCGCAAAGGTTTCAGCAATGCTGATGTGCTTTATATGTTGATGCCTGACCGATTTGCCGATGGTAATCCGAAGAATAACCAGATCAAGGGCATGAACACGTATGTCAACGATCGGACTAAACCTAGTTTAAGACATGGAGGTGATTTGGAAGGTATCAGACAACATCTTGACTATTTCAATCAGTTGGGTGTAACAGCGCTATGGTTTACACCGGTTTTAGAGAATAATTCGCCCGACCATAATGGTTACAGTACCTATCATGGCTACGCTACAACGGATTATTATAAGGTGGATCCACGTTTCGGAAGCAATGCTGAATATCGGCAATTGGCCACTGATGCACATGCCAAAGGATTGAAAATAGTGATGGATATGATCTTCAACCACTGTGGCTTTGAGCACCCTTGGATTCAAAATATGCCTTCAAAAGATTGGTTTAACTCTTCAGACTATAAGAGCAACTATCAGCAGACCAGTTACAAACTTACCCCAGTCCTTGACCCATATTCATCTAAAATTGATTTGAGAGAAACTGTTGACGGATGGTTTGTACCCACAATGCCAGACCTGAACCAACGCAATCCGCATGTCATCACCTATCTGATTCAAAACAGCAAATGGTGGATTGAGACCATCGGTATCGATGGTATTCGTATGGATACTTATCCTTATGCTGACCGAAAGGCTATGTCTGACTGGATGAAAGAGCTGGACGAGGAGTATCCCAATTTCAATGTGGTTGGTGAAACATGGGTAACAGAACCGGCTTATACGGCAGCATGGCAAAAAGATTCTCGCCTTTCGAAATTGAACAGCTACTTGAAAACAGTCATGGACTTCAGCTTCTTTGACAAGATGAGCATGGCCAAGAACGAGGAAACTGATGGTTGGTGGAAGGGCTATAACCGCGTTTACAACAGTCTTGTATATGATTACTTGTACGAAAGCCCATCAAACGTAATGGCTTTTCTTGAAAATCATGACACAGATCGATTTTTAGGAAATGGCAAGGATGTGCCTGCACTGAAACAAGCCTTGGCATTGCTGTTGACGATGAACCGTATTCCACAACTTTATTACGGAACAGAAGTTTTGATGAATGGTACCAAAGCTGTAACTGATGGTGATGTTCGTCAAGATTTTCCTGGAGGCTTCCCTGGAGACACTCGTAATGCATTTACATCTCAAGGTCGTACGGCAGATGAAAATGCAATGTTCGACTGGCTCAGCAAGCTGCTTCACTGGCGACAAGGTAATGAAGTGCTGACCAAAGGTAAACAAATTCAGTTCACTCCTCATGATGGTGTATATGTCATCGCTCGTCAATTCCAGGGTAAAACCGTTTTGACAGTGTTGAATGGTAAGTCGACTGGCGCATCATTGAACGTAAAGCGGTACGCCGAAGTCATCGGATCTGCTAACACAGCTCAAGATGTGATATCAGGCAATACTGTTGATTTGAGCTCGGATGTTAAGTTGTCTCCGCGTCAGACGCTGATCCTGGCATTATAGAATGAACTCCTTATCTCCTTGTAATGGGAGTAAATAACATGAGATATAAACGGGCAACAGAATAGACTGGTGCCCGTTTATCGATATATACAGCATGACCAAAATGGAATGGTGGTGATGTGCAATGTGCCTTATTATACAACACCTGCCCCCATTCGAGGAGGTTAAAGGATCAGCACAAATAAGACCTCTGCAAAAGTTTCGCAACCACTCTGGCTGTGGGTGACTTTTTGCAGAGGTCTTCTTTTCCTTTTCTAGCGAAAAATCTATTTGTTCTTAGTATAATAGCATCAATCCCGCAAAGGCAGCATAGCAAATCATTTGGATAGGATTGATCTTTATATATTTTGTCCCAATGAAAGTGGCAACAAATAGAGAAACACTGATCCAGAATTGCCAAGGACTGC
>CALNBT010000052.1 GCA_937874345.1 uncultured Prevotella sp. | reverse complement strand
TATCAAATAGGGATTTTCCCATCACGGTTTAGGGAAAAACCCTTCATTCTATTTTACTGATGCTATATCTTTGCAATGTGATTCAAAGATAAAGACGAGCAAAAAACTTGAGATAATACTTCTCAACATACAGTTTATCCATCGGGTGTCACAGAACATAAAAACAATTTAAACATTTACGAATATGAAAAAGCTTATAATTGCCCTCGTTGCACTGTTTAGCATAGCAGTATCGGCAAACGCTATGAGTTATGATCAAGCTCGCCAGCAGGCTCTCTTTCTGACAGATAAGATGGCTTATGAGCTGAATCTAACCGATGATCAGTATGAAGCAGCATACGAGATCAACCTTGATTATCTGATGGGTATCAACGATTACAATGATATTTTTGGTACATATTGGCAGAGACGTAATCTCGATTTAAGCTACATCTTACTAGACTGGCAGTTCGACATGTTTAGAAATGCTTCTTATTTCTATCGCCCACTCTATTGGGACGGAGGCTACTGGCACTTCGGTATCTATGCTCGCTACCCGCATCGTGATTACTTCTACTTTGGAACGCCTACTTTCTACACCGTATATCGTGGCGGACACAGTTGGCATATGAATGGAAACCGTTCTTGGTATTATGACCGAAACTACAACTATGCACGCCAGGAGAATCGAATGGGCATGCGTGATTATTATGATCGCCAAGATAATAGATACAACAGAGGCAACGTTTCATTTGGTAATGGTCCTCGTCGGTCAATAAATAACTATGGTAACAATGGCACTGGCAAAGTATATGGAAACCAGAACAACCAAAGAGGTGGTAACAGTCAATACGGACCGGCATCCAGTAACAACATTAATTTTGGCAGTCGCAGAAGCAGTACACGCACAACTGTAACGACACCGAACTACGACAATAGCAACCGGTCGGGAAATTTTGGAAACAACAGAAATTCAGACCAACCTTCAACCAGGTCTTCTGTTCCAAATAACACCTTCACGCCAAGCCAGTCAAACGGATCTCGTGGCAACTCATTCCAGAACCGTTCGATGTCAATGCCA
>CALNBT010000051.1 GCA_937874345.1 uncultured Prevotella sp. | reverse complement strand
CATAAATGTTATGATATGTAATTTCTGCAAAGGTAATGAAAAACAATGAATTATCAATTGAATAGAGAAAAACTTGATAGAAAATGGATTTCATGTAAATCATTATTCGTTTATCTCATTGGATATTTCGTCTTTTTTAGTTTAATTTGCACCCATGAAGAGATTATTCCTTGCATTTGGTATTTTACTGTGGTTGTCTTTGCCCGCTATCGCACAGCAAGCTAACTATTCAAAGATGTCATCATTGGTGCGCCGTCTGACAGTTGAGCATGCCACAAGATATCATCCTTCAACCACAAGAAACCAAGTTCCATCTAAAGACAATATTGATGTTTCACCCGAGTTATGTGCGTTTGTACAGATTGACGGCAATGCAGATTCGATTATGCAAGTCAACGGATGTCGGAAATTGGCCAGTTTTGGCCATATCTTTATTGCCAGCATACCCATAAACCGACTTTCTCAATTGTCTTTAGAAAAAGATGTTAATAGAATTGAAGCGCGACAAGGTAATTCTCTTCACATGGATTCTGTTGCCATAGAGCTCAATACTTTGCCAGTTTATGCCGGAACTTCACCTTTGCCACAAGCTTTCTCCGGCAAAGGTGTTGTGGTTGGCGTTCAAGATGTGGGATTTGATTTGACTCATCCGAACTTTTATGATGCTACAGGACAGCAATATCGAATCAAGAGGTTCTGGGATCAACTTGCCCAACAGAAACCTGGAAGCCAACTTTATGTTGGTGACGAATATACCACAGAGAGTGAATTGCTTCATAAAGCACATTCGCTGGATGGATTAAAGCAGACACACGGAACCCATACTTTGGGCATTGCAGCCGGAAGTGGTTACAATAGTGCCTATCGTGGAATGGCATATGAAAGTGATATCTGTTTAGTCAGTAATGCTATCTCGGCGGATGCTGAACTGATTGATAGTGCGAACTATTCAAAATATACCTATTCGACAGATGCACTGGGTTTCAAGTACATGATGGATTATGCACAAAAAATGAATCAGCCCTGTGTTATTTCTTATAGTGAAGGGTCAAATCAAGATTTCAGTGGTGAAGACGTACTCTATGAACAGATTCTAGACAGTTTGTCTGGTCCAGGAAAAATTATCGTGGCATCAGCAGGAAATGATGGATTGCAGAAGACTTATTTTCGCAAGCCAGTTGGTGTATCTTCTGCAGGAACATTTGTTTATGACAGCAATGGGATGGCGTACTTAACCATGAAGTCATCTTCAAGATATAAAATCAAGCTTGTTGCTTACGGAATCACAGAAGATTCAGTTGTTATTTCATCTCGACAGATACCTTATAACAATGGACAGATTCTTAACGATACTGTAATGTTAGGAGGAAGGCAGCATGTTATTTTGGCCATTAGTTATCCATCTAGTTACAATGCCAGTGAGACCGTTAGTGATGTGTTGATAAAGTCAAATCCGGATGTAGGTGTCAGTTTGCCATTTTCTTTCGAAGTACAAGGAAATTCTGCTGATGTCGAGGTATATCGGGGCAATGGTTATTGGGTTACAAATAGTATTCGTCCAGCATTAAGTGCAGGAGAATGCACACATAGTGTCAATTCTCCGTCAAGTGCTCCGTCGGTTATCTGCGTTGGTGCAACGTCATATCGCACATCTTTCACAAACTATCTAGGTGAAAAGAGATTGTACAATCAAGGTACCAATGGTATTCGAGGGCCCTATTCTTCGGTGGGCCCTACTTATGACGAGCGAATTAAGCCAGATGTCATGGCTCCTGGAACCAATGTTATTTCGTCTTATAGCAGTTATTATATTGAAGCGAATCCCCATGCCAGTGACGTTAAATCAGATGTTGCACATTTTCTGTTTAATGGACGAACCTATGCATGGAACTGTAATTCTGGAACGTCTATGGCGGCCCCTGTCGTTGCCGGTGCCATTGCGTTGTGGTTACAAGCAAAACCCACTCTGACTCGTGCTGAAGTGATGGATGTCTTGTCCAAAACATGCTCACAATACGATACAACCCTGTCATATCCAAACAATTATTATGGTTATGGACAGATTGATGTTTACAAAGGATTGTTGAATATTTTAGGAATCAGTGGGATTGAAGACATTAGCCAGAATCAACCGACCGCCATTCGATTCGACATCTTAAATGATGGAGTTGTTGAAATACGATTTAAACAAAAACCAATAAATCCTTTTTCGGTAAACTTGTATTCCACCAATGGAACATTGTTAACAATTCAACACTATGTAAAAGGCCAGCTATCGTACAGGTTGGACATATCAAATAGGCCACGTGGGGTATATGTTATTCAAGTAAATGGAGGTACAATGTCCACAACAGGTTCCACATTAATTAGACGATGAGCAAGATAGAGCAAGACAAAAGAACAATATTGTCGATGATAGAGATATACTGTCAAAGGCATCTTCATACGGATGAGATTCCTGAAGAATATCGGCAGCTTGGCGAATATGCCTGTCGCAGACTTGATTTATGCCGTTATGGGGAAGCGAAACCCGCTTGTAAAGACTGTCCTGTACACTGTTACCGAAAGGACATGCGCGACAAGATGAAACGTGTTATGCGATGGGTGGGCCCAAGAATGCTGATCTACTCGCCCAAGAGTACCTTCAGACATCTGCTTCAGGTGATAAAATATGAGCTCAGTACCAATGTCCATCGGCATTATCATGATGGAAAATAAGCCCTATTTGATTTCGATAAGGAAATCTGTAAGTGACTGATCGTTTTTGATTCCCAGTTTTCTGCGAAGTCTATATCGGGCTCCTTCGACACCTCTCACCGTGAGATTCGTAAACTT
>CALNBT010000050.1 GCA_937874345.1 uncultured Prevotella sp. | reverse complement strand
GCATTGTTGCTGATTCTGTTGGTTCTCTATTTCCAATTCCAAAGCATCACGGCATCATTGATCCACTTCTCGGGTGTGTTCGTTGCATTTGCCGGTGGATTTATCCTGATGTGGCTCTATGGTCAAAGCTGGTTTTTGAATTTCTCCATTGATGGTGTCAACATGCGAACGTTATTTGACATGGGTAACATCAATTTAAGTGTTGCGGTCTGGGTGGGATTCATCGCGCTCTTCGGTATCGCCACCAACGACGGCGTAATCATGGGAACCTATATTCATCAGGTATTCAAAAAGGAAAAGCCAAATTCAAAGGAAGCCATCAAAGAGGCTGTGATTGAAGCGGGTCTAAGACGTGTTCGACCTGCCTGTATGACAACGGCGGTAACGCTGATCGCGTTGCTTCCTGTGCTGTCATCAACAGGAAAAGGTTCAGACATCATGGTTCCGATGAGTATTCCTACATTCGGTGGTATGCTGATCCAGACCATCACGATGTTTATCGTTCCCGTATTGCAATGCTGGTGGCGGGAATCTGCTTTAAAGAGAGGCATCGCTACCGAACATGCTTCTCAAAGCGAAATAGGTTTTTTACAAGTAACACCTGATCAAGATGGAAAATAGTTTTTATACAAAAATAGAAAGACTGGTACTCGTTACGATCTTGTTATCCTTACCGATCCAGTTTTATGCCCAACCGGTCGATAGCCTGCAGACGTATATCGCTGCTTCGATACGCAATAATCCTGCGGTCATCAGTGAATATAATGATTACAAGGCAATGGTCGTCAATGCACAGGGCGAAGGACAACCGAGTGATCCGGAACTGTCGGCAGGATTTTATCTGTCACCGATGGAGCAGGTGAATGTCAAACAGTATGCTACCTTCACAGTCATGCAGATGTTCCCATGGTTTGGTACGTTGAAAGCCGGTCGACAGATGATGGAATACAAGGCAGAAGCTGCCTATCAAAAGTTTCGTCTTGACGGTATTGCCTTGGCTTATGAAGTACAGAATCAATGGTATCAGCTGTTGGCCACGCAAGAGAAAATCAAGAACATCAAAGATCAACTTAAGATCTTGCAAGACATTGAGCAGGTGGTGTTGTATCAGTATAAGTCGCCATCGATGATGAATGGACCGAAGATGAGTGACCAGCTGCGCTTGCAGGCAGAAGAAGCCAGCATCAGAGAACAGATAGCGAGTCTTGAGGATGTAAGGAAGATCCAAATGCAGAAACTGAACATCACCATGCATCGCAATGCGGATTCACCCTTAACGATTCCCGATTCGATTACCCTTCGTGAGATGCCGGTCATCTCATGGCGTGAAGTTGAGAACAAGGATCCTATGCTGAATCAATTGGCTGCTGAAAAAAAATCATTGGATGCCGAACGGGTGAAGATGGAAGGCATGGCTAAACCCATGTTTGGTGTTGGACTCGAATATATGCTCAATGGAAGCGTCGCAAATCCGATGATGCCCAGTATGAATGGCAAGGACATGTTGATGCCGATGGTCAAGGTTACATTGCCTATCTATCGCAAGAAGATTCATGCCGTGAGGAAGTCTATCGATTTGCAGAAAAGTAGCTTAGACTATAGTTACCAAAGTCAGCAGGACATGTTGCGTTTACAGTATCTTTCGATACAACAACGCGCTGCAGATGAAAAGCGCAAGCTGGAACTGTACCGAAAAGAAGTAGACATCCTCCATAACACCCTTCATCTGATGACAACGGAATATGTCAACGGTACATCTTCTTTGACAGATATCCTTCAGACAACGCGTGAGCAAATTGACTATGCGCTAAAGAAAGCTGAGGCTTATGCCGACTTCAATACTTTAGTCGCTGAACTAGAAAAGCTGGCTTCGGGGCATGATTATGCAGAGAGAAGTCATTCAAAATAATATTTAAAGATAGAAAAAGTTATGATTAATATAAAGAATATTCGATCGAAAATAGGACCAAAGTCCGTTCTCATCGCAAGCATCCTCGTTTTGCTGGTCATCGGTATTCCGATCTGGCTGCATAACCGTGGGCAGCAAGCCAATATAGAGAAAACAGTGACAAAGAAGACATGGTATACTTGTACCATGCACCCTTCGGTTAGAGAGGATCATCCTGGTAATTGCCCTATCTGTGGGATGAAGTTGGTTCCACTCACAAATGAAGAACATCATCCTGCTGACAATCATTCTGTGACGATGAGTGAGGAGGCTGTAGCATTGGCAAATGTTCAGACCGAAGTCGTTGGGACAGGTGAAGGTGCTCAGGAAGTAAGGCTTTTTGGTAAAATTGAACCCAATGAACAACAGGAACAAATTCAATCTGCATACGTTTCTGGTCGGATAGAGAAACTGTTTATCAATGCCGTTGGGGATAGGGTAGCAAAAGGTCAGTCGCTTGCCGTTATCTATTCTCCAGAGCTGTACGCTGCTGAACAGGAACTGGTATCTGCATTGAGCTTCCCTGCAGGACCACAACACAAAGCACTGATTGATGCTGCAATTGAAAAACTAAGATTGCTGAATGTTACTCAATCACAGATCAACGAAGTTGTCCGTAACAAAAAAGCTTCTCCTTACGTTACGTTAAAGGCAAATACGGCCGGCACGGTTGTGGAGAAGCGCATTGCCACGGGCGATTATGTTTCTCAGGGCCAGCCGCTATTGAAGATTGCTGATTTTTCAACGGTTTGGGTTATGTTTGAAGCGTATGAAAGAGATTTACCGCTCATTCATACAGGGTCGGTCATCAACTTTACTGCTGAGGCTATTCCTGGTAAGACCTTCTCGGGAAAGGTTCGTTTCATCAATCCTGTTCTTGATCCCAATACCCGGACGGTTGGTGTACGGTTGGTGATGAACAATGCCGGCGGACTCTTCAAGCCTGAGATGATTGTTTCTGGACAGGCTATGGTCAACATGAATCGATATGCGAGTCAAATCGTGATTCCGAAATCGGCTGTTCTGTGGACGGGCAAGCGAAGTGTTGTATATGTAAAAGACTCCTCGAAGCAGGTTGCTACCTACGAATTGAGACAAGTAACGCTGGGCGAAAGTCTGTCCGACAGCTATGTGATCATCGACGGCTTAGCACAAGGAGAGGAAATCGTCACAAATGGAGCTTTTGCAGTCGATGCCAGTGCCCAACTGGCCGGCAAAAAAAGTATGATGAATCAAGGTGATTAATTTGTAGAATACGGGGGATAATGTCCCTAATTATTAATTAAAAAACAATAAAACAATGAAAAAGTTTATAATCATTCTAGCTGCCATTCTTTCGATGAATGCAGCAGTACAAGCAAAAACAGTGAAAGCCACATTCAAGGTAGGTGGGAACTGTGCAGAACTGTGTAAACCTCGTATCGAAAAGGCTGCGAAACAGACTGCTGGTGTCATTTCAGCTACGTGGAATCAAAAAGACCAGATGATGTCGTTGGTATATGATAATGAGAAAACGAACGTCAATAAAGTTGAAAAGGCCATTGCTGCTGCAGGTCACGATGCCGGCAACGTAAAGGCATCTTCAGCAACTTACAACAAACTACCCGGCTGTTGCCAATATCGTAAGACAACAGCCAAGAAGGTTGTCAAGAAGATGAATATGAAGATGGACAACAATATGAAGGGTATGAAGATGTAGCATAATCGTTGCTAAGACTTTAGTTCTTATTTCTAAATATCAGTGTATGAAAAGGTCATTTACGAGATTACCCGTAGATGATCTTTTTTATCTCCATACAATAGGTCAGAATTAACGTTTTATTCAAGTTCCTTCCTCTTTATTTGCTTGTTTTATTCCTATCTTTTCTTTATTTTTGTCCAGCTAGAAGATGCCAACAGGATAGATGACAGAATGTTGTCATTGCTTCTCAACAAGATGTTTGATTTGTTCACTAAACGGATAGTTATCTATTTACTTATCAAAGAAACAATTGATTATGAAAAAACAGAAGTTATTAATGCTAAGCATGTTATTTATAATGGTTTATGCTTGTGCAAGTAATCCAAATGCAACTCAAGATACTTTCAAGACCCGTACGGGAAAGAAAGTTGTTATCACAGCGATTAAACATGCTAGTATCAGGATTACTTATCATGGTACAGAATTTGAGATCGATCCGGTAGGAGAGATGGATCCGAAGACCGACTATTCAAAATTCCCTAAAGCAGACTATATTCTGATTACGCATGAGCACTTCGACCATCTGGATAAGGCTGCCATCGCATCTTTGGAAAAGAAGGGCACCGTGATGATCGCCAATAAGAATAGTGTCGATATGCTTGGTAAAGGGAAAGTGATGAATAACTGGGATTCGCTGACACTTGCAAAGGGTATCAGCCTGAAAGCCGTTCCGGCTTACAATATTACTCCCGGACATACACAGTTTCACCCACAAGGACGAGATAATGGATACATTCTCACGTTGGATGGATTGAGAATCTATATTGCGGGAGATACAGAAGATATCAATGAAATGAAGGATATACATGATATCGACATCGCGTTTCTACCTTGTAACCAGCCTTACACGATGACACCGGAGCAAGTGGCAAAGGTTGCTCGCATCATCAAGCCGAAGGTTCTTTTTCCTTACCATTATTCTTCGACCAAGATTGAGCAAGTGTCACAACTTTTGCGAGGAACCCATATCGATGTGAGGATAAGGAACTATCAATAAGCTTACCCC
>CALNBT010000049.1 GCA_937874345.1 uncultured Prevotella sp. | reverse complement strand
ACTCTTTCAAATTATCTTTAGCCCTTTCTGGTACTCCACCTAATTTGTCACGTAAATATTTGGCTGTTTTTCTTTTTTCTACTTCCATTTTTAATCAGTTAAAAAAGTTTTATAAATTAAGCGAGCGCATCTATCATACTCATGATTTCCTTACTAGAACAGGAGATGAGATTAATAGCATCTGGGGCACAGACAGGTGCACACATACCGCAACCTTTACAAACAGAATTGTTTATGACAACAAAAGCTTTTCCATCTTCTTCATACTTCAAAATAGCATCAAACGGACAAGCTGCTTCGCATGCACCACACCATATACATTTTTCTTTATCTATAGTAGCAATCAATGGTTCGGACTCTACTTCGCCTTTGTTGACAATCGAATAAGATTTTGTGGCTGCTGAAAGTGCCGAGTTTACTGATTCTGTGATATTTTTAGGTCCTTGACATGTACCAGCTATCGTAACACCGTCAATCACTGTTTCGACAGGACGTAATTTCATATGTACCTCATTATAGAACTTGTCACGGCCTTTTGGTATTTTAAATAAACTACCTACCTTATTATCTGAGCGAGGAACCATGCCAGTTACCAGTACGACCAAATCTGCTTCTACTTCAATTTCCTTCCCAGTTGTCAAAATATCATAGCATTTCACAATAATATTATTTCCATCAGCATTCACGGTCGGAAGACTGTCCTCATTGAATTGAAAGTAAAGATCTCCAGATCTCAAAGAGTCTGCATACAAGATTTCTTGCTTGCCATATGTACGCAGACCACGATTAAAATGAAAATTAGAAATGTCTTTAAACTTCTTTTTGGCAATTAACGCAGCATGAATAGTAGATGTACAACAATTGCGTGAACAATACGTATTCTCGCCATTTGTCTGTCTGCTTCCTACACAATAAATATAGGCAATGTTTTTAATCTCCTTACCATTAAAAATCAATTTGTCAGACTGGGTATCAATCAGGCTCTTAAATTGTGGTAAAGTAATAACATTCTTTGATGTAGCATAACCATATTCTCCATCCTTTGGTGTGTAAGGATCGAAGCCTGTCGCCATCAACACAGAACCTACAGAATATTCAAAAATTTCTTCCTTTTCCTTAAGATCAATACCAGGACATACTTTTTCACAAGCTTCGCAGTGGGTGCAATGATTGTTGTCTATAACAGGAATCTGAGGAAATTGACTTGGATAACTCTTATAAATAGCCTTACGTTTCGACAAATGGAAATCGAATTCATCGGGAACTTCAACCGGACAAACCTCAATCGCCTTCGCCAAGTCTTCTTGTTTGAAGGATTTGCCAATAAATCGAGGCGTCTTTTTTATTTTCAGAGAAATATTACCAACGCTTCCTTTGTTTGAGATTACTTCCGAATTGGTCAGAATGGTAATATTTTCTCGTTTCATCAAATCATTATATAATCGACCAATGACTTCTTTTCCTGTCTTGGTCGTCGTTGACAGTGAATCCCACTGAGCGACACGCCCACCTAAGAAAGGTTCTTTTTCGATTAGTAAAACGTCACAACCCTTATCAGCTAATGATATTGCTGCTTTCATTCCAGAAATTCCACCCCCAATGACAGCAACCGACTTTTTTGCTTCTACTTTATTCGTTTCAAGCGGTTCTGCAAAATTAGCTTTAGCAATAGCTGCCTTAACCAGTCTTATCGCCTTCTCGGTTGCACCCTCTTTATTGTCTGAATGTGCCCACGATGCCTGCTCTCTGATATTTGCATGCACATATGTGTATTTGTTCAGATCTGCACGTTGTGATACATTTCGAAAAGTCAGTAAATGAAGTTTGGGTGAACAAGATGCAACAACGACACTATCCAGATCATTCGCTTTAATATCTGCGACCATGTCTCGTTGATTGGCATCGGAACATGCAAACATAGTAGTCTTTGCTAAAAAAACAATTTCTTCACCTTCAACGGCTTGCCGAACTTTTTCGACATCTACATAATCGGATATATTACCACCGCAATGACAAATATATACTCCTATTTTTTTCTTTTTCATTGATGTTGAATTAAGTAACTTATTGCTTCTGAAGAGGCAGCACCTGCTGATAAAATCGAATCTGGAATATCCATTGGACCTGTTGCAGTACCGGCAACAAAGACCCCTTCTATACTTGTTTGGGCTGGATTGACTAACATATCGCTTTGTTCTATAAAACTGTATTTGTCAGTATTCAGTTTTAAATTTTCAAATTTACCGTCAAGGCCTTTGTTCGGTAATACACCAGTAGATAGA
>CALNBT010000048.1 GCA_937874345.1 uncultured Prevotella sp. | reverse complement strand
GAAAAATACATTTTCATTGTATCCGTCTCTAAATAATTGAGCATCACCAATGAGCTATCTTTGCTATCAGTTGGATAGTAGATAGATTTAACATTGCTAACTGCAATGGCATTTTTTATTTGGCCATTAACAAAGTAGGCATGCATCTCCTTAGAAGAAATCTGATTGTAATGTTCTTTATTATCAACCTGCTCTATTGACAAGGCTTGGCCCAACACATGAGCCTCACGAACAGTACTGTCGTTCATAAACACCTTGATACTTTCACCCAGCAATTGTCTATTGTTGTTCCAAACGATTGGATCACGATACATGGTCATACTCGAATCTTTCGTGTTGACTACCATTGAATCGCAAACAGCTTGAATATCTTTTCTATAAACTCTTACTTTATCGTAGGCATGAATTTTACGATACGTGGAATCCGTATTAATAAAATAAGTAAATAATTTCAAGGTATCCGCATGCATGTAAAGTGTGTCTTTTTGCGAGTAGTCAATAACAACAGCCTTCTTGGTTGCAAAACCAAAACCCGTTTTCTCATTGTATTGAAGATAGCCAGCATTCAAGGTGTTCTTGTTTTTTTTATCAACAAACACGACATTTCCATAACCTTTGCTTGCTCCGGTCTTACTATTATAGTAAAGACTATCCCCAGTAATTGTTTTCTGTCCGTCAATAATTGTTGATCTACCAAATAATTGTGCTTTATCAGATTTGGTATCAAAATAAGCATTCTTCGTATGCACAACACTGTTCTTATCCGTAATCTTTGAAGGTCCTAAAACATGTGCCATCGATTTCTGCGTATCATAATGCAAAGTATCGGTAGTAACCAACCTTGTTGCACTCTTCAGCTTGACATTATAATAAAAGGTAGCCTGTCGAGTCTCGGTACTATATTCGCCCCAATCAGAGACCAATTTGTCTTTTCCATCTATTAAGGTGCCTCCTTCAAAGAAATATGCATTCTTGTATAACCGGTCATAGTCAAGACTATCAGTCAATAGGGTTTGGCGACGATGCTTTAGCACAACATGGTTTCGGGCTCTCATCACTTGCTCTTGCCCATCATAAAAAGCCCTTTCTGCCAACAATGACAGAGTATCCCCTTGAATAAAACGAACATGTCCGAAGGCTTTCATCGAATTATCGTCCTGATAGAAATAGGCACTATCACAGGTCAAACGTGCGCCTTGATGTCGAAACGCCACATGCCCCTTCACAATCTGAGCATTAGGATTAGGACCAAACATGTCATGACTCAATTCATCCGCATGAATCAGTTCCACCCTATCAGCCTGTTTATTGACAGCTTTTTTCTGCGTTTTCGGCAAAGCTTGAGCAATACAAAGTCCAAACAGGCATAGAGTCACTATAAAGCTGATTCTATGCCCGTCAAATATAATTTTAATATCTTTCCTTTTGGTCATTTAACCCAACCTTGATATTTATAAACACCGTTCTTATAACGGTCTTTCATTCGGATATCAGTATGTTTTATCTTTTCAGCAACCCAGTTGTTTATAAACTTCTCACGTTCTTTTGCTTGAACAATATTCTTCATGACTTGGTAATCTTCATTGATCGTAGCACGATGACCTTCAATTTTATTACGCAATTTAATAATGGCACAAACCGTTTTACCGCGTTTATTGATCATCTTGAACGCTTTCGAAATATCACCGACTTTCATATTTTCAACCTCGCGCGCAACCTCAGTGGGCAAATCTTTCATTTGAAAACGAGATGTCAGCGAATAAGACGTTGGATCTACAAAAGACATCAATCCCTTATTGTTCTTGGTATCTTTATCATCAGAGATAAATGTTGCAGCATCTTCGAATGTAAATTTACCTTTTTTAATTTCATCACCAATTGAATCGAGACGCTGGATCGTTTTATTTACCTCCTCATCAGAAACATTCGGTTTCAATAAAATATGGCGAACCTTAATTTTATCACCTCTTTTATCAATTAATTGAATGATGTGGAAACCAAATTCTGTTTCAACTATTTTTGAAATTTTCTTTGGATCCGTTAGGTTAAAGGCTACGTTTGCAAATGCTGGATCCAACATTCCTCTTCCAACATAATCCATTTCACCTCCCTGTCTGGCAGAGCCTGGATCTTCAGAGTATAAACGAGCTAATGTCGCAAAGGTAGTTTCACCGTTCTTCACTCGCTCTGTAAAATTTCGAAGTTCGTCTTTCACACGATTTATTTCTTCTGGGAGTATTTTCGGGGTTCGGGTGATGATTTCCACTTCTACTTCTGTCGGCACAAAGGGTATACTGTCTTCTGGCAGATCTTTAAAATAAGCTCGAACATCTGACGGAGTAACCTTTATATCCTGAACCAATTTTTCCTGCATGTTTTGAACAAGTTGATTATTTCTGAAATCATCACGTAGCTCATCTCGCATCTGTGCAATGGTTTGTCCCCGATATTCTTGAAGACGTTCGGCTGAACCACCTGTCATTTCTATCCAATGATTGATTTGTTGGTCAACAGATGCTGTCACCTGATCTTCTGACACCTTGATGGAATCCAGCTCTGCCTGATGCAAAAACAATTTTTGCACAGCTATCTGTTCGGGTATTGAGTAATCTGGATTCCCTGACCACTTAACGCCTTCAGCTTGTGTTTGCATCCGAATCATTTCAACATCCGATTTCATGATGGGTTCGTCACCAACAACCCAAATCACTTCATCTATGACACTTGAATCAGGAGCATGTTCTCCAGCAGTAGTTGAATCTGCGACTTTCTTAGAAGGCGCAGACTGGCGTGTACCGGCATTCATTCCCATCACAACCATGAGGGCGATAATACCGCAGGCAATTTTAAATCCTTTATTCATTTTGATTTTTTAATCATTTAGGTATAGTATAACCATTTCAATGGTTGTTGACCGTAGAGAGAATATCACGGTTGATAACTACTGTATATTGTTTACGCAATTGTGAAACCCATTCTTTCTCTAATACATCTTGATAATCAGCTACTACCTGTGCACTGACATCTTGATAATCTTGGGGAGTCTTCAATTTTTTACCGAATATGCCAGTATAGGGATAGCCAGCGATTTCATTCACCTGAACAGCCTTCTTAAAGATATCTTTATCTACTAAAGTATTATCTCCAGCCTTGAATATTCCTTTTTCAACTTTAACACGCAAAATACTGTCATTATTGAATGTGGCATACAACTTCTGGTCCCACTGCTCAAAAGGAATTCTCTTTACAACCTTTTTCACCAACTCGACATCATTTTTATTTTTGGTATAATAGGCAATACCCTTGAAACGAGGTTCCTCCCATTTATATTGTTTCTTATGTTTCTTAAAATATCGCTCTAAAGCCTGCTTATCCTCCTGAGCTTTCTGCCAAACCACTCGATTGCTCATATCGAAAAGCAACAATCCATCATGATATTCTTGGATGAGATATTTTAAGTTAGGATCTTGTGCTTCCAATTCCTTTTGTTTCTGCGCCAAAACTATAGCTGGTGTCATATCGGGGCCAGATTCCTTTGCCTTTTCATCTATCTTTTGATTGATAATCTGTTCTCGAATTCCACGTTGATTGATGAAACGCATAATGTCGTTTTTCAATGAATCAAATGGAAAGAAATCCTGCTTGTCCTTTAACAATACAATATGATACCCCGCAGCAGAGAGGAACGGTTTGCTTAATTCGCCCTTCTTCATTGAAAAGATCGTTTCGTCAAATTCTTTCAATGTCTGTCCTTTCTCCACCCATGGAAGCTCTCCACCATTTACAGCAGATGATTTATCATCAGAGATTTTTTTGGCCAAACCAGCAAAATCAGCTCCTTTTATCAATGCATTATAAATAGAGTCGGCTCTTTGCTGAGCCATTTTTTTTTGGTCTGAAGTGGCTGTTTGTCTTAATCCTATAAGAATATGACATGGCTTGACCAAACCACCATTAGCGTTTACCCGCATTTGAGCCTCACGATAAATTTCAAGTGCACGTTTTTCCACATCAGCGTCATTAATCATAGCTGGCCTAACTTGCTGATCACGATATGTTGCAAACTCCTTATTAAAAGCACTGGCCGTATCCAACTTTGCGTCTTTCGCGGCCATTACTTTCAATTTATAATTGATAAACAGGTCAACATATTCACTTACACTTTTCTTATCAATGACCCCCTCCGAATTATTCTTGTTATAAGAATATTCAAATTCAGAGCGTAGTATTGGCTGACCATTGATAGTCATTACGATTGGATCTTCTTTCTGTGCAAACGCAGACGCTAGCATAAAGAAAAATCCTGCCAAAAATAGGATGGATCTTCTCATATATTGTTACTGTTCTTCATGTCAAATAACTTTGCCTGCCGGGATAAATGCGTTATTCAGGACGACTGTAATTTGGAGCTTCGCTGGTGATTGTGATATCATGAGGATGACTTTCTAACACACCTGCATTGGTAATACGGGTAAATTTCGCATCATGCAGTTGATGAATTGTTGCTGCCCCACAATAACCCATACCAGAGCGCAAGCCACCCATTAATTGATAAATAACCTCCTGCACTGTTCCTTTATAAGGAACCCGGCCAGCAATTCCTTCGGGAACCAGCTTTTTTGTATCATTGATTTCACCTTGGAAATAACGATCTTTTGAACCATTCTTCTGTTCCATGGCTTCAAGGCTTCCCATTCCCCTGTAACTCTTAAATTTACGTCCATTAAAAATTATGGTTTCACCAGGGCTTTCTTCTGTTCCTGCCACTAATGAGCCAATCATTACACAGTCACCACCAGAAGCCAAAGCCTTTACAATATCACCTGAATAGCGTAAGCCACCGTCAGCAATCATTGGCACTCCGGTTCCTTTCAACGCCAT
>CALNBT010000047.1 GCA_937874345.1 uncultured Prevotella sp. | reverse complement strand
TGCCCATGCGAGATTCCCCGACATTGTGCAGACAGCCGATGCCGGGGATACTTTCTCCTTTGATGCGGTGTACCACAACGCACCTGTACTGTACGCTGCTGCAATGGTCAAGTCCTACGACTCATCCTTGCAGGAGAAAAACAGCTACTTGGACCAGTTCGAAATGGCGCTGCGGGACTTTGTAAGTAATTACAACCCACCTATCCAATACTCTTTGGAAAGTAACATGCAGCACTTCACGGTTACAGAAGAGACATCAATCACGCCGACATTCCGGGTGACGGATGCTGGCTATAACATGTACGGAGATATTACAGTCTACGTGAACAGTCAGCCTGTACCGTACCAGAAATACGGGTCAGAGATCAGGCTTTACAACAGTCCGAATGTTGACGATACTGTAACCATTCAGTGGGATCAGAACGTCTACGGTCACGCGCAGTCGTGGCAAAAGCACTTCTAGGAAGGGGGTAAACTATGGCACGCCAACAGACGAATTTTAACCCGGCAACAAAGGAGTTTGAAGCCTACCTCGACTTCAGCGGTGGGCAGAACTCTGCCGTAAGTAATGAGCGGTTAAGTGACAATGAGTTTCCGCTCATGCTCAACGTGGATAATACAGGGCGTGGGTCTGCAAAGACCCGGTATGGACGTACGATCTTCAGCCATCCGGGGGATGCTTCCAGCCATGGTGGAGTTGGTCAGGGTCTGTTCAACTATTATCTGAAGACCAGAACGGAACCCATTATCATCGTTGCCTACATGGGGCAGATTTTCGGGATGAGTAGTAATACAGTCTACAAGATCAAAATCACAGATGGTGCAAACACTGATTTTAGATTTCAGACAACACTTCCGGTTGAAGCTGCACAATACCAAGACATCCTGTATATCGCTACAGGGACGAAACTGGTGGAGGTTAAGCGGGATGATGCTACCAACACTTGGACAGCTAAAACAGTGGTACCGTATCAGCCTACTGTGCAGGAAGCCATCTATATCGGTACGAACGGATTGTCCGATAACCCGGATGCTTACATTCAGGATGGTGTAGGCACGTTGGATGTCATTGGCATCAAGCCTGCAAGCCGTAACGGTTCTGTCAATGCAGACATCAACATGACCGCATACATAAACAGACCATCCGGTGACACAGGTACCATTGATTACAAGTGGGAGTTTAAGAAGTCTTCAGAATCTTCGTTCCCTACGACACCGTACAAGGACTTCTTCGCGAACGCGAAGACACAGGTGTTCAAATTCGACCAGCCTACCAAATATGACATTAAAGTAACCGTTCGGAAGACGGGCACAACAACCCCTACAAAGGAGTATCTGCTAACGAACTTCCAAGTCAACGCAACAGACAACCCACCCACGATGCCAGTGACAGGCATCCAGAAGTGTCGGAAGATCATGTTGCACTGGGATAGATTGATGATGTGCGGGGATGACACCAACCCATTCCAGATGTACATTAGTCACCTTCAGAATCCCCGGTACTTCCCGGTGTCAAATACGATCAACTTTGACTTTGGTAAGCAGGAGCCGATTACAGCGGTTGTGCGGTTCCAAGACATGCTGGTGGTGTTCACACGTTCTACAATCCAGACTCTTCTGGGCAAATCGGTTGATGATTACCAACGGTACATGATCCATGACGGTCTAGGCTGCGTGGCTGGACGCTCAGCGGTGGTTGTAGGTAACAACGTCCTATTCCTATCCCATGATGGTGTGTACGCTCTAAAGCCCAACCCATACCGTCTGGAGACGATGAACGTGGGGCGTATTGATGAGCATGTTCAGCGGGAGATTGATCCAACCCAGACAGATGCCTGCGCGGTTGTGCATGACTCTCAGTATTGGTTGTGCTTCCCTAGTAAAAAAGAAATTTATCGTTACTACTTCGAACGCAAGGTCTGGACAAAAGATGCATCGACCAAGCTGAATCTGGCACAATTCCTGCTTTCAGCCGATGATGTGTTCAACCTGTCAACGGATGGCTATGTATACAAGCATGACCGGAACGTGTTCACTGACGCAGGTGTTCCGTATGATATGGTCATCGAATCCAAGTTCTATGACCTGTCAGCATCATTCAATAACAAAAAGCTGAAACGTCTGTACATTCTGGCCCGACATGAGAGGGAGTACGATGTCAACATGTTTGTAACAGTTAAGGCCGATTCAGCATTGGCGATTACTCCAGATTATGGTACAGTTAACAAAGACGATGAGAACGGATGGTCTTGGCAAGTGGTGACTAGACCGAACTTCGAATTTCTTCGTGGGACAACCTTCGGGACATGGATCGTAGGTGACAGTCCATTTGGTGACATTGAACTGTCTGTGCAACGTGCTTCAGTTCGTGGTAAGTGTCGCCGGGTGAAGTTCTCAGTACGAACATCTTCCTTGGAGCCTTGCGAAATGTACGGCTTTGCGTTCCAATTCAAACTCAAGAAGATTTAGGAGGTGCGGGGCATGGCTAGAGTTAACCAGTCCAGCTTGAAACAATGGGCCGATGGGCAGACAATGCACGGCCCGGACTACAACCAAGAGCGTGACCTGCTGGTTGCAGCGTACAATGATACGCAGGATCAGGTCACCGAACTGAAAGGTGCTGGCGGTGTCGGCACATCTCAGCTTCAAGACAATGCGGTTACAACCCCCAAGATCAACAACGGAGCTGTAACACTTGGCAAGCTGGGTCCACTTTCAGTGGACAACGCTAAGTTGGTTGACTTGGCTGTCACAGGCAATAAAATTCAAGACAGCACAATCACAACTGCAAAGCTGGCTAACGGAATTGTAACTACAGAAAAGCTTGCTGACAATGCTGTCACAACTGATAAGCTTGCAGCAGGCGCTGTCACCTTGATGAATATGGGTGACAACTCTATTCGGACGGCTGCTATTCTCAATGGAGCAGTTACAACTACAAAGATTGCAGACGGTGCTGTGAGTTCTGATAAGATTTTGGATGGTGCTATTGTAACCAGCAAGATTATTGACAGATCAGTTACTCCAGACAAATTGGAGCAGGTGTATTATACCGCCACACAAACAGACCAGCAAATCAGCACAGCCCTATCCGGTGGTCTTCCGCAGGATGTAATTGATCAGATCATCGAACAAGTGTCTGACATCTCCAGTGGTACAGTTAACACGGCACAGGAAGATTCAATTGTGCCTGCCACACCACCGTCAGATGTGCCGCCGGGTATCTACGTCATGCGTATCTCAGAAGGTGCGCAGCAGAGTTGGAATGACTCTACGTACTTCGGTTACGAAGATGTAGTGCCTGTCCTGTTGAGAACGTCCCATGCAGGTGACAAAGTGGTTGAAGAAGTATTCTATCAAGGACCGGGTTGGAACGTATCCTATAAACGGGTATCCATGACAGACACCACTTGGACAGGCTGGCGTGATGATGAAACCACGTTCGGGGCACAGAGCAAAGCAGACGCAGCGCTTGCTTCAGCCAAGACGTTCACACAATCTTACGCTGATGAATACACTATCCCGCAGTTCAACGCCATTGTTGCTGGTGGATACATCCCCAAAGAACGTCCTTCGAACATACTTCCAAACAGTTCCGCAGAAATGGGTTTGCAGGGTTGGACTAACGTTGGCAGTGCTTCAGCCTTATTCACAGCGGCTGCCGACCCTACAACCGTAGCACCGGGACTGTTCATATGTACAAGTCAGACTACTACAGGCGGCGAAGCAGTGCTGCAATCAGACAGCTTATCAGTAACTGGTCCTACAGTCACGTTAAGTGCAGATTTCATCACCACTTCAGGTGGTGGAGGTCAGATACGTGTACAGTTAGTGCGTGTATCTGATAATGCTGTGGTAGCAACTATGGTTAATGATGTAACGAATACATGGCACCGGAAGTCAGTAACTGCATCTTCTGTAGCATCAGGAGCCTATGTTGTCCAAATAAGAATTCCCAGCGGTTTGAGCGGGTCAAGTCGTAGGGTGCGTAGGATTACAGTTGCTTCTGGAGCCGACAGCAATGTCTGGAACCAAGACGCTAATGACAAGCTGCTTTTTCAATCTGTCAGTGATGGGAAGACGGCTATCGCTGCCGCTATTACTGGCAAAGGTGTAGTAGCATCAGGCAGCGATACACATCAACAACTAGCGACAAAAGTCGGGCAGATTCAGCAGGGTAACTACCAAGTGGTTTCACCCTCACACGCTGCGGGAACACGGGCGGTTTCAACTTCATCTAACATAACATGGCATACTACAGTAGCCACATTCCCAGCGGGTACGAAGCTTATATCAGGTATTGTGACATCTTCTAATGTAGGCCCGTCCACCGCTGGTTGGTGCCTTTATAATATCCAAAATGCTAACAATTATGCAGGCTTCGCATTAAGGAATTCCATAGGTGGTATTTTTGTATTGGTTAATTTATCGTACGGAAGTTCTAATATCTACATCTCTTCCATAGCGATAGACCTAGTTACAAAAATTGCAAGAATACTGTACCAATCTGCATCCGGGGCTGGGCAAGGTACTATGTTTACCGTAGTCACTTTGCCTGCAAACTTCGATGTAAGTGGTGCTTTGGATTTAGGGTGGACATCCCAGATGAATTCAGGTGCAAGCGCTGGTGTGTTTTCCGCTTACTGTGGCAACTTCCAAATCACGTCAATGTAAAAGGAGGTATCTTTGATGTATTACGGCGCTAAGATTTATTACCAAGCTTTAACCGGACAAGTCATCCAAGTCGTACCACCTCAGGCTGGTGAGTTGGTTGTTCCGAACACCAAGGAAGAAGACTTCAAGCTGTATGACACGTTGCAGGGCAGAGTCCTCGGAACTGTGGGTGTGCTACAACTCGAATACCCTTATGGCAAGTACGCTGAAGAATTCTCCAGTATGGTTCCCGCAAAGGTGAATATTTATACAGGTGACATCCTATTCACAAGACAACCGGATGAACCTTCAGCACCTGTGGTTATGCCCTTGACAGATAGGGTTGACCAAGCTGAGTTCGCTTTAATGGATACAATGATGGAAACTGTGCGCACAGGTATAAACCAGTATCTTGCCGGGTTACGTGCGGATAGTGTAGACGATGCATTGACAGACTTGATCCTCCAACACACCTTGTTGCAATCGTCCTTTGATGAACTGAAAACAGAGGTCGATATGTACAGAAACGTCACCGCAGCGTTGCTTATGGAGGTTACAATACTAAAAGGCGGTGGAGAGGTTGGGTAGAAGCTTAATGTATGAATTCATCAAACGTATGTATCTCAACGGCAATATAGTGGATGCAGACTTGGAACTGTTGGTAGCTGGTGGACGTATTACGGCAGAGGAAATGCAACTCATCAAAGACTCTAAGCCCCCGCAATAGGGGCTTTTCCTATTTCTACTATACCAAACTAGCAAATTATGCTAGTATATTTACCATAAAAGGAGGTATGCGTCATGGCAGTTAATGTCAAGGGCACGGTTGTAACACCTAAAGCCCCTGTCAGCGTCTCAGGGCAGAACTTGGGCGCTGTAAACAAACCAGCCGCTGGTGCTTCAGCGATTGGAACGCCTGTCCGAACTGGAACGGTTTCGTCTCCAGCACCTTCATACTCATACAATTCGGGTATGAATCAGGGTGCGGCGAACCAGATCGTATATTTGAAGCAGTTGTACGACCAAGCTGCTGCGGCTGGCAAACCGAAGTCTTCACTAACTTCAATTGCTAACAAAGCCCAAGAACAATACGGTCAGCTTGATCCAACAACAGCAACGCAACTCAAGGGTATGAATGCCCAACAAGCAGCGGCGTGGTATCAAGGGTTTAAGGATGAGCAGAATCAACAAATGATTGCTCCAGCGGCTGGTGCTTCTGGGATCAGACCGACTCAGAACACTCAAAATACTCAAGTGGCTCAACAACCTCAAGACCCATATGCAGACATGATGAACAACCCATTGTACCAGATGATGATGCAGCAGATGCAGGGTTATGAGCAACAAATGGCAGCTTATGGTCAGCAACAACAAGAACAGCAAGCTTACATGCAGCAAATGCAATCGCAGAACTATCAGAACCTGATTGGTCAATATCAGACTGCACAGGGTAATGACTTAGCAGCGCTTGATCGTCAGTTTGAACAAAGCAAGTCCGAACTAGCTGACTCCAGCTTCCAAGACTACCTCAGAGCGCAGCAACAAATGGCGAACCGTGGTCTTGCAGGTTCCGGTTTGGCAAACGATCAGGACACACGTCTTCTGATGGCGAACAACAAGAACCTGAATAACCTTCAGAACTCTGTTCTGAACCAAAAAGCCAGCATCCAGCAACAGTATCAAGGGCAGATTGGTGGTATTCAACAACAACTTGCCGCGATCAACTTTCCCTCTGTGGCGGGAGGATCGTTAACCTCCCGTGACACGGGCACAACGTCAGCGGGACGCATGATGGCTCCCAATACAACCAATCTGGATTACACTATGAAGATGTTGGAGTTATTCCAACCGTATCTTGACGCTACTGTCAAGGATCAAATGGACTATTCCAGACTGTCTCAGAAAGATCAGATGGACTTCATGAAGGATATGATGCCGTACCAGCAAGCAACCGTTGCTGAACAGATGACGGCTCAGAATAACTACATGAAGAACATGATGGAAAATCAGCTTGGCTATGACAAGTTGGGTAGCGAAGAAAAACGCTTTTACGATAAATTGGATGTAGATTCTCAATTTAAAGTTATGGAACTTGGTCAGAAGCATGATCTGAAGATGACTGAACTCATGGGCTACGATAAAAACGGAAATCCAACGTTCGCCGCTTCCAAGTTTGTTCAGGAGTTCGACTTGAACAAATGGTACAAGGAACAATCTGTCCAACAAGGCTGGAGCAATATTAGTATCAAACAGTTCACTGCGGAACAGAACGCTGCACAGGGTTGGGAGAAGGTTGCGGTTTCTCAGCAAAATGCCAATACCCGGATTGCCGAACTGCAAGTTAAAGCTGGTGAAATTGAAGACAAGAAGCAGCGTAACTCCTTCTTGGATCAAATGAACGCAGCCAACAAGCAGAAGGATTCAGCGTTTAAATCCATGGCAGCAGAGCAGAAGATCATGGATAACATCAATAAAGCAGCTAATGGTAAGGCTCTTACTGCTGCACAACAAGCTGACTTCAACGCAGCATTCGAACGCTACCAAAAAGCCAGCAAGCAGTATGAACTGAACTATGACGCTATTGACACATTGGCCCAGTTAAACGTCAACGAAGGTCTGGAGCGGAACCCTGCTGGAAAAATTGACCCTAAATCGGCTCAAAACGCACAGGTTGACGGTTACAATACTCAAGGAATCCTGAATAGGATTACTGGAGGGTCCAGCCCGGGAAAGGCTACGGGTTCCCTTTCTAGCGCCTATGAAGGTAGCGTAGGTACAATCGCGCGCACCAAGGGTGATATTGGGGGAGCCAGTTACGGTAAATATCAGTTTACACAAAACAGTGGGTCAGCTAAGGGGTTCGTACAATCCCTGAAAAACACTGACCCTGCTGCTTATAAAAAGCTGGCGGCTCACCCGGTTGGTACTTCAGGGTTTGATGCAGCTTGGAAACAGGTTGCAGCATCTAACAAAAACTTTGGGTCGTACCAAGAAGCGTATGCGCGAAAACAATACTATGAAACAGCCGCTAAGTCTGTTCTGAAGAACAACGGCTTGGATGTGAACAAACGCTCTAAAGCCGTACAAGAAGCTATTTGGTCAACTTCAGTACAGCACGGCTCAGGTAGTGTCACACGCATTGTAAAAGCTGCGGGTATTACACCAAGTATGTCTGATACTGAGATTCTGAAGCGTCTGTATGCAGAGCGCGGGGCAAACAATGGTGCGAAGTATTTCAAATCATCGCCTAAAAATATCCAAGTTTCCGTAGCAAATCGATTCAAGAAGGAACTTCAAGACGCACTTAAAATGGTTTAGGGAGGAATTAATATGGCTTACAAGTTCACCGCCATTCCCGGCGTAGGCGCGGGACGGACAACCCCGGCAGCGCCGGGTTCCTACCCGTTCCAAGCAATCACTGATATCGGTATTAAAAGAGCACCTTACGTAAACTTTAATCAGTTTCCAATAGCACCGGGATCTTCAGCATCTTCAACGTATAAAGCACCTACAGGCGCAGCAGCAGAACCATGGTGGCATACAGGACTCAACATCCTATCGGCTCCCGGTAAGATCGTAACAGACCAGATTGGTAATTGGTCTGATCTGTGGGCAGGTAACCGTGGGTTTGAATGGAAGAAAGATGTCCCTTTGATCACCCAAACAGCTATGATAGGTAAGGGGTTGGAGCGTCAATGGGATAACTGGAATGACGGGGATCTGACGTTTGACGACATCCCTGTTTTATCCTCGCTTGCAAATATGGGGCGTGAGGGTAAAGGCTTCAGTTATACGTTAGCAAACTCAGGTGTTACGAATGACAAAGGTTTGTTCTGGGGAGGTCTTGCGGGTGATATTGCACTTGACCCGCTGACATGGATTACGTTTGGTGGTTCCAGTGCTGTGAAGGCAGGAGCAAAGGCAGGGGCAAAGTCTGCTTCAGAGATTGCAGCAGAATACGGCATCAAGTACTCTGGATCGGCAAAGAAAGCACTCAAGGAATTGCCTGAAGCTATTGGACGGGTAGTATCTGATGACTTACTGGACGCTGGTTCCAGCTTCCGTGTTGCTGAGAAACAGGCCGACTACGCCGCAAACCTTGCTAAACAACGACTTCAGGACTCCATGAAAGCTGCACGGGGGAAAGCCCAAAATGCCCTCATCAATATTGATGTGCCGTTCACCAAGACTACATATCAGATCGGCAAAAAACCTGCAAGTTGGGCAAAGTCCTCACCGACAATCAAGGGGCAAGGTGCTTCAGCACTTAACACTCTGATGACTCGTAGTGGTATTGACCCAACAACTACAGGTGCCGAATTCATACAAAAAGCGCTAGGAAAAACTAATCTGGAAGATATCACCTATCAAGAGTATAATTGGTTGAAAGGTGAATTGAAGAACTTCGGGGAGTTTGCAGCAAAAGCACAGAATGCTAGTCCGTTTGATGCAACTAAAGCAGGAGCGCAGTTTGGTACCAAGGCTGTCAGCACAGGTAATAACGCAGTGCCGGGTAGTTTGGTAGATGGGTTTGACTTCTCCAGCCGCTTTGTTGCGGATATGGGTGGTCGGTCTGCAAACGGTCAGAAGATTATGGATGCACTGCGGTATTTGAACCCACGTCAAATTGGTACAGGTGCTTCAGGTGGGCTTGTTAACGAAGCTGGTAATCTGCTTCAGGATACATTCAACAAGATCCGTAACAATCTGGGCAATCGTCTACCTCAGCGTACTAAAGACATCATGAAGCAGGCTGATGAATTCACCCCTGCTGAGAAGGATGCTTTGAATTACGCACTTGAAGGAGAGTTTCCAAAAGGCTTTGACATGGACTCCTTCGATGCTACTAAAGTGTACCGGATGGCTGAGACGTTGAAAAACGAATTTGCTGAGATGGCAACCGCAGAGGGTTTTGCAGGCGTTTTGCCGAAAACACTCACCAACTACGCACCGCACGTTGTAAATAAGTCGGATGACAAAGTGGCTGAGATCCTTCAGAAGTACGCCGATGACCCTGAACTGGCTTCACTTGCTAAGGTGTCTGCAAGTAACACGTTCGGCAAGTCTCGGACAAGCTTCAAATCCTTCGCCCAAATCGACAACTATCTGGCTGACTTGAGTCAAAAGTTAGCTGATGAAGCTGACCCGGCCCGTCTTGCCCAACTGCAAGCGAAGTATGATGATGTAAAGAACATCTTCGAACGTGACCCGTTCAAGGCATTCCAGAAACGTCTGTACAAGAGTTACCGGGTTCGTGAACTTGGCGACATGTACAGAACGATGAAGGATGACGGCTTACTGCTGGAACCTGATGCTGCATCATATGACAAAGCTTTGTACGCAACACTGAAACCAGATGAAGCGAAGCGTCTTAACGTTCCAGTGGGTACGGTTATGCATAGGGAAATGAAAGAAGCTTTGCTGCAAGCTGATAAAATCTTCAACAATGAAGGCATGAACAAATTCATGGATACGGCAGCTTCAGTAACGAATATCTGGAAGGGTGTCACAACCACGATTCGTCCAGTCCATCACTTGAACAACCTTATCGGCAACATCTTCAATAACTCCCTTGCTGGAGTAGGTCTTGCGGATTACACACGGGCAACCAAGATGATGAATCGTATCTCCCGTGGTAAACCGAAGCAGGAGGATCTTGACTTGATGGAAAAAGCTCTGAACGCAGGGGTGTTCGGTCAAGGTCATGCCGATGAGTACCGCAGAATCTTCGGTAATACACCTGCGAAGGGTATCCGCAAGGCTGAGAACTTCGTACAGAACAACAGAGTCACAAGCTTTATGCGTAGATGGTTGGGAGATACCACGGACAACTGGAGCCGCCTTGCACACTTCAGCAGCGTTCTGGATAAGACAGGCAGTGAAAAACTGGCTTCAGATTCCGTCCGTAAATTCCTGTTTAACTACGGTGAACAGACGGCTGGAGACAGAGCCATCCGAACACTGGCAATCCCATTCTGGACGTGGACAAAGAACAACATCCCGCTTCAACTGGAGCAACTGATGAAACAACCACGCTACTATCAGACGTATCTTCGGATGCAGGATGCTTCGTATGAGTCTCAAGGCATGAGCAAAGAGGATGCACCTGAGTTCGCTCAGAATGACTACTTTGCAACACCGTGGCATTTGCTGAATAAGATTCCGGGCATGGATGGTATGTTCCCAGATGGGCCAACACTACGTAACCCACGCGCGCCAGTATCGGATCTGAACAACCTCAGCAGCCCTCAAGAGTTGTTCAAATTCTTGGCATCCAGTGCCAGCCCATTACTACGGATTCCGGTTGAGCAAGGCATGCAACGTCAAATCTTCACGAATAAACCAATTGAAAACCAGTGGGAGTACGCATTACAGCAAGCCCCAATCTTCAATGACTTCTACAAAATGTTTAGTGGGCAATCTAGTATTCTTGACATCCTCACAGGCAAGGAATTGGACATAAATTAAAATAAAGTCCGAAGGGGGAATTACCTTGCGTTTAATTCAAGATGTCGGCAGCCACGTCACACCGGAAACGGTGACGGCGTGGGCCGTACTCATTGATAAGTACGGATTCACGATGATAGCTGCAATTGTACTAGCTATCATCGTTATCACAATCATGATTCTGTTCATCAAAGGTCTGATCGTACCACGTATGTATTTGGACCGTTCTGAGAAGGACCGGGACAGGCTTCAGAAAATCATGGAAAAAGAGCGTGTACAGGTCATGGCACCAATGCTAGAATTGGTTAATACTCTTATGAAGGATAATTCCGATAGTCGGGGAGGATAACTACTATGTTGGATAACTTTTTGAGAAAGTTAATCCCCCGGCGTCATCGTGACCATATCGAAAAGAGTCTTAATCAATCTACCCGAAGTGTCAACATGACCGTTGAGCGATACACGAATACTACAGCAAAAATTCATGATGCGCTCAATTCAAAGGTAATACAAGACATTAAGGGGAGGTAACAAGACGATGACGCTTCAAGGACTGCTTCATAAGTCTTCAGGCCAGACGGCATGGTTGAATCCAGCAGTTAAAATTGCATCTGAGAAGTTGATTGAACGCTGCTACAATCAGGGGATAGAAATTCGCATTGTTTCAGGGTATCGTTCTCCAGCAGAACAGCAAGTGCTGTTTAATCAAGGACGGACCACTCCCGGCAATATCGTCACGAACGCAAGGCCGGGACGGTCCAATCATAACTATGGACTAGCTATTGATTTTGTACTCATTAAGTCAGGCTATGATATGAAAGCTGATACAGATGGTAACAGCATCGCAGACTGGATTGACGTTGTGACTCATGCCAAGACTCTTGGCTTCGCGTGGGGTGGAGATTGGACAAGCTTCAAAGACTACCCACACTTTGAAATGATGTTCGGTCTGAACATTGACCAACTTCAGGCAGGACGTAGGCCAACCGCAGCACAAGAAAAAGCTGTCATTGACAAAATTAAAGCACTGGAGGTGTTACCTGTGGATGAGAAACGGATTTACGAACTGGAGCAAAAAGTAGCCACGCTCACAGACGCAGTTAGCGCACTGAATAAGCGCGTTAACATTGAGTCTAACCAGACAGTACCCAAAGCATACGAAGCAGCCGTCATCGCAGCCAAGGCAGCAGGAGCGATCACGACAAGCAATGATAAGTCTAAAGCCGAACTGAATATGATTCAGATGCTGTACAACATGGGGCTGTACGACTCAGCGTTTAAAGTGTTGATAGCTAAAGCAAAGGAGGGTGATTCCAAATGAACTGGAAACAGAAATTAGGAAGCCGCAAGTTTTGGAGTTTGCTTGCGGCGTTGGCAGTCGCTGTGCTTGCAGCGTTTGGTGCCGGGGAAGCTGATACAGTGAAGATCACAGGAATCATCGCTGCTGTAGGTGCTTGTGTAGTGTACATGCTTGCTGAAGCTGTAGTTGACAAGAACCGCAATGACTCTGATACGGATAATTAAAGCAAAAGACCGGAGCCTAAACAACTGGCTTCGGTCTTCTTTTCTTATACGGCTTCCAATTTGGTGGTCGGGTTGACGCATCTTTGTATGTCCAGTTAAGTTGCTGAACACGCATACGCAGCAAGGTGGGGCTGACACCCACCCGCGCTGCCCTTTTGAAGTATATTTCAGGAATCGGTTTCGGATTGTTGTTTTTCATAGAGCCTGATCCCCTCTCTCAAGCTGTCAAGCGCTTTCTTCAAGTCCTCCAGCCCGTTCTTCTTCTCATGCCGCGCTACATACTTCAGCACATTACCCAAGTGGAACCCTATAGCCTGCTGCGAATTCATGTTCGCTTCGATGAACTGCCACGGATCAACCCCGCCGCTGTGGTAGTGATCGGGTTTGTAGTTGCGATTAGGTGATTCTGGGTTTTGAATTCTTGGCACATGTTTGGTAGGCAATGCGAACAAAGCATCGTCACTGAATCTTACTTGATAAACACCATCACCATACGAAGAACCCCCGGTCATGAACAATACTTCACAGGTATGACCGTTACGTGGATGACCTTCAAAATCTACAATGTGTGTTGGGATAAATTTAGTTGGCATTTGTAACTTCCTCCTCTTTATACATAACTGCAAAATATTTGCGTGTCTCCCAACCAGTGAAGTGGTGTCCACGCTTTTTTAGTGAATACCCTTGCTTCTTTCTGTCCTCGATAAGCTTGTCCATTTCCCTGTCAGAGTGGGCAGTCACCATAATGGACATCTCCTTCATTTCTTAGACCCGTAACGCAAGTAGTACAGACCGTGCCTGATTGCGTCCCTCTCATGAATTACGGACGGCTTGCCGTTGATCAGATGGTTGCGGCCCTTCTTCGTAGCCACTCCAGTATTGACCAGCACAGTGTCCGTGAAGCGTTGCTTGATAGATGGGTCTTGCAGGATGAATGGTGTGCTCACAGTCCACGCCATCATACGCATGAACCCAATAAGTTGTGGAGTCTCCAAGCTGCTGTAACTCTGTGCTCCAGCTTTTGAAGGTTGCAGCTTGTACGATTCGCATACGTATAAGTCCACCGGGTAATCATCCATCATAACTTCATGCTCATGCCAGTAGTCCTCCAGCGTGTCAAATCTTTCAGCTTCGATTCTGCCAAAATCCTTTAACTCACCATCTTTGAAGAACGCCCACCCTGATACCCCTTTACCCTCTCTGTCTGAGTAATTTCCCGAAGGATCAATCGCTAAGATTCTCATGGTAAAACCTCCCTTAATGCTTGTATCGTATCACGTTAAACGTAAAACGTCAAAACTTTTTAGGTATATCATCAGATATATCTGCGTAAGCTGTAGTAAAGGAGTGATGAACAATGTTTATCCTATCAGCCGCAGGTGCCGCAATGATTGCTACTTCAGCCATTGGGTTACACCGCAACATGCCGAATAATCACCTGAAGATCATCGTACGCAAGTATCTGGAAGCGAACAAACTGGATGGTGTCCGGGTCACACGGGTTCATCGCCGCAGTACCCACGTCTACAGTATGGAATTGCTTCTGCCCTACAACATGACAGCCGACAAGATCCAAGACCATGTGCCCGGATTTGAACAGGTAACCAGTTCACACGTTCACTTTGTGTACTCAGGCGGCCCACGTTGCCGTCTAGACTTCGGTTTCAGTCAGTTCAAGGCTAACATGCCCTTCAACCGTTTGGAGCCGCTACAGCCACTTAGAATCCCGCTGTACTCACCGTTCGGTACCCGGTACATTGACTTCAATGAGGAAACCAGTTGCCACATGCTGCTTGGCGGTGCTACCCGGATGGGCAAAACAGCACTGCTGCGTTTGATAGCTACCTTGCTTATCACAGGTACAAAAGGCAATATCCGGTTGAAGTTAATAGACAATAAAGTTAATGATGTACACATGTTCCAGAATATCCCACAAGTAGACATTGCTGAAACGCAAGAAGAAGCCTATGAATCGCTGATGGAAGCTGTCAGGGAGTCTGAAATGCGTAAAAATCTGCTGAAGCAGCACAATGATTGCATTGACATGAAGGAATTCAGACAGAAACATTCCGATGAAGCTTCAGCATACCCACCGTACTTTGTGGTAATTGATGAGTATGGACGGTTTGCCGATAACCCAGACATTCAGAAGTGTGTGGAACGCTTGGTGGAAACCGCTGGGTACGTGGATATGCATATCCTCATTGCCAGTCAGCGTCCAGACGCACAGACGGTACTGAAAGCACGGATCAAAGCCAATCTGACAACACGTGTCTGCTTCACTACGATGGACGAAGCAAACAGCAAGGTTGTACTTGATATTCCAGACGCTTACCGACTTGGCAAGGTACAAGGCCGGGCCGTGCTGCTGGACGGATTTCCTGAAGTGGTGCAGGTTCCATTCCTCAGCACCTTGGATTCAAAGGATATGCTTAGACCATATGTGAAGGAGCGTGAGTCTAATGACTCCAAGAGACGGGATGTTGTTGAAAGTTTTGAACCACTTCAGGGTTTTGAACCGTTGTCAAGTGGAGAAGATGATCTTCCCAAACCTAAAAAGCGCAACGCAAACAGCAAATCGCGTTCTAAAAAGGCTTGAGCGGGATGGTTATATCCTTCAGATTCCTCAGCGCCGTGACCGTCCGTACCTTTACATGCCTAACCCGGCGAAAATGCACCACCAGTCATCAAAGCTGGAGCATTTCTTGGGACTCGCGGACATCTACCTTCAGTTTGGCAAGCCTACCACCTTCGAGATTGAGCCAAATATCTGCGAATCCTACAGACCGGATGCCTACATGGTCTTTAAGGATAGGCACATTCTTATTGAGTACCAGCGAACCACAATCAGCCAGAAGAAAATGCAGGATAAGGTAGACCGATTCGTGGAGTCCTACACGCAAGGTCGCCACAAGTGCCGGGAAATGTGTATCGTCAGCAACTATAAGTATAATGTCACCCACCCCAAAGGCTTCGCAGTCCACCAACTACAAAAAGACCCCGGCGCATAGGCCGGGGCTTCTTCAAAACAATGCGTATAGTGCAGCGCCACCAAGATACACCAGCAACGCTATTCCAATGAAGCTGAAGGTAGTAACCCAGCCATTCGGTTTTTCTCTTTCTCTATCAGTAGCTGTCACAACCAATGCCCCAATAGCTATGATCCAGATAATAATCAACAATCCTTGCACAAAGCATCACGCTCCTGTGTGACCAAGACCGCCCTCGCCGCGCACTGTTTCATCCAGCTTATCTGTCTCTTCCAATTCGACAGCAGGCGCATATTCGAATACGATCTGGCCTATTCTATCACCTTTCTTGAAGTCTATGGGTCTACCAGTGAAATTATACAACAAAACTTTGACGGTTCCTGTAAAGTCGGAATCGATTGTACCGCTGAATGCGTCCATACCTTGGTTGAACGCAAGACCGGAACGGCCTTTCACATTACCTACCATATTCACCGGAACCTGAATTGCTACCAGTGTGTCCACTTGGAAACGTCCGATTGCTACAGCAGCAGTGCCCCGGACAGTCTGTGATGCTGGAACCGTGAAGTCAACCGGGCTGTACAGATCGTACCCCGCTGCTCCTTCAGTACCTTTCTTCGGCATAGTGCCACCCGGATTAACCACGATTTTGATCTTTGTAACTTTAGACATATAAATTCCTCCTTTAGTTTATGCTGCAACGAATGCAGTCTTTTCAAACCAGTTTGTTTCAGTATAGTCAGGCTCCACAACCAATGGGACAAGCAGGTTCGGAGCATGCATAAGGATTTCACATAGATGTGGTACGATGTGTTGTTCATCATCGAAGATTTTGAAGATTAACTCATCATGTACAGGCATCAGGATCTGACTGCGGAATCCATTGGACTCTAAGTACTCATCTATAAGCAAGATTTTAGTCTTCAGATCGTCCGCACAGGAGCCTTGAATCATGTAGTTAGCACCCTTGTAGAACTTGCGCTGATCTGACAGGTAGTACCGTCTGCCGTACAGGTTGGTGATGTACCCTTGCTTGTAGAATGTATTGATAATGGCGTTCTGGTAATCCATGATGACCGGGAAGGACTTGACAAAACCTTCATCAATCATCGTACATTCTTCAACGGTGATTTCCAATACCTCAGCAGACTTTTTAGGACCGCCACCATAGGTCTTCATGAAGTTGTACGTCTTACCAATGGAACGCCAGTACTTGTAAACCTCTTTGGCTACAGCATCCGGGTCAAAGCCCATTAACTTCATGGCTTCGCGGGCTGTAGATCCATGGACATCCGTAGGAACCCACGGCTTTTTGGTTTCAGGCACGATCCAAGCGGACCAACCTTCCTCCAATAGCTTCTCCCAGTGCTTGTCCGGGGCACCCTCACGCATTTCAGACCAGTGTGTTCTACTTTCCTGTGTGCTGAAGTCATACAACTCACCAGTTTCATAATGAGCACACTTGAACGGCATGTACGCACGGCACAGATTCAAGTCTCCACCAAGCGGAATGGTAAACGCTGCTTGGAACCGAAGTTCCTCTTGGGCAAAGTCAAGGAAAAACAGCTTTGATCCGTCAGTGTCATTAAGTACGGCCCGGCGTGGGTTGTATAACTCCTGTTCAGGATCACAGCCGTTCTTGCCCGGTGTCCATGCACCGCTGTTCGCTTTCTTCTGCATTACACCTTCAATTGTCAGCATTGGTTCGCGTGGCATCTGCTGGAAGTCACCAGATGACCGTCCTGTAACCGGGTTGAACTGGTTGATACCTGCGTAGAATCGTCCATCGTACTCTGATTCCTGTAAATGCTTCCGCAGATACGTACTGTTCCATTTCTCCAGACCGCGAAGCTTCCCGATCAACTTGGCAAGACGGTCATCCCGCTCATCAACCAGCTTCTTCAGGAACTGCTTGTCTGTAGATTCCGGTCTGTAGCCAAGACGTTCTTCATAAATGTCTTTGATGACTTGATGCTGACCTACAGTGAATTCCCGACCAGCCAGTTCATGCATCTCTTGCTGAAGCCCTGTGATGTACTCATCCATTTTGATGCCGCACTCAGTCAGATATTCCCGGTCCATCCTGAAGCCTACACGGGTCATTTTAAACGTGCTGTTTAGGTTCTTGAACTCACGCACAGCCACAGGCCATTGCTGCTTGTGCTGAACATTCGGCAGCAGCATTTCAACCGCCAAGTCGGTCAAGATAACGTCAGTCGCTACATACGGCAGCATGATGTCCATTGGAACGTCCTGATAGGTCGGTTCCGGGTACGATTGTGCCCAATCCGCATATATTTGGTATATTTCCGGTGGGCATGTACCCTTGTTGACAGCTTCTTCAAATGCTGTAATACCCCAATTGTGCGGTTTAAGCATAGCAATGAGGATCTTACGATTAGCAGATGCCTTTGCTTTCAGTGCAGCCTTGACACCTTTTTCGTACTGGTTGGCATCCTTGTCAATGTACTTGACAGAGAACGTCTTCAGTGCCAGCTTGTCCCCACCGTCTCCAGCAGACACAGCTTCAACCGCTAAACGCATAAGGCCCATCGTATCAGCCCAGTTACGTACCTTACGGACAGCATCGTCACCAAGGATGTTTGCGCTCATATGCATTTCATACACTGCGTTATGAGCGTACAGCCATTCGACCATGCCAGCCATCTTGAAGAGTTGCTGAAGGTTGTATCGATTCGTTGGAAATACGAACACGATTCGCTGATTAGCTGTGTGCCATGCTACAGCACCCAAGAACGGTACATCTTTCTTCACATGTAGCCCCGTTGTTTCCACGTCATATGTAACCCATCCGGGCCGGGCAGCTTCACCCAACCCCTTCAGATAGTCATGCGCGAATTTCAAGGACTCCATATACTTAACATCGTAGGTGTGTCCACCCATTGTGATCATCATTTGCATATCCCTATCCCCTTTCAGCCAATGATTTCAGCCGTGTATCAACAAAAGTCTCTGCACATTTACGCAAGCGAAGCGTGGCAGACACGCCTTTGGAACTGTTACGAATAAGATAATGCCGGGTAAGATAATTGATGGCCTTGCCAAAGTCATCTTGACTTAGGCCACTCATAGTCTTCAGATCCATCTGCCTGATTTCTTCAGAGGATTGAAGCAGTTCAGTTGCAATCATGGAGTACACATTGGACCGCAGCAGGCCATGAACAACATGTTCCACTTCCGGTGTGACGGTTGTTGTTCTGCGCCGGGATTCTACATAATCACGAAGTCTGAAGATGGGGTTGTCATAGCAACGTCTCAAGAACTCTTCAGCCCAATCAACGTGCTCTTTGCGGACAACCATCAACTCGCCTGTCTCATCAGTACTGAAGCAACAACCCGCGCATGAGACAGCCAACCTTGCCAGTTTGTAGTGGGACTCTGCACCAAGCAGTTTTACATCCGTTGCATAGGCTTCATTCAACACCAATGAGCGTTTCCATATGTAGTCTTCGACCTGTTCATCGAATGTCACCTGTTCTGGCTTACGTGACCAGCACCAACGGATTAAATTTGCATAGTCCTCTTTTGGATGTGGATCAATACCGGACTCGTAGAATACGCCCGGCTTGATATAATCCCCTTCATCAATAACCAGCATGATTGCGTCAAACCGCGCCACGTCTTCATCTGTACCGATCAAGTCCAGTACAGCGTCAATGCCTGAAGGATACTCTGACAGCGGCTTGATACGGCGACCAATCTGTCTTGGGTTACCGATCCATAGCAGGCGAGTCTTTGCCGGGGCTTTTGCTGCGCTCATCTTGGTCAGAGTGGCGACACCTTCAGAACGCATGTCAGTGAGGTGGGACATAATCTCTGGATTGATACCAGATGCTTCATCCAGCGCCAGCAGCCCCTTGTGGTTCCGGGGAACTGATCCCCACTTAACACGCCAGCTTGTATTCCCGGCCTTGTCAGCACCACCAAGCAAACCAGCTACGGACGCATTCTTCAGTGATGTGATGTTACCCAAACCATAATACCCTTGCAGCGCCTTGACCGCTGAAGTCTTACCAGTTCTGGATTCCCCAATGATGGAGATTTCCGGGTAGCCTTTGATTTCCCTTTTGTCATAGTGAAAACTCAGGGGGCTGTGGTAAGCAAGGTCAATACCCTGAACAATCATGGGCTTGGTATAGGAAGCCACAATCCGCTTCGCCATCTGGAAGCGTATGTCCATCATCGTGTCAGGGTGGCCCTGAAACACCGATAAGGCTTGCTTCATACTTGGATTCATTTGGAAGGTATTCAATGCATTGTCTGAATCTTCCATTTTATCAATAACCAAGTAGGCTTTCTGACCATCATTCGGGTGTCCATAAGGCTTGTAGTACACCCGGTACCGACCACTATCCACCATGCGGTCATCAATGACGTATGCGTGGGCTTCCACCGGACGGAATCCGGTAGCTTCTCCTTCAGACTCCACATCCGGTACCAGAATGACCTTCTGTACTGAAGAACGCTCCATGATTTTCATCTGGATGCAGTCACCAAAAGCGTAGTTGATGCGCCGAAGTTCTTCATGCAGCTTATCTTCGTTCAGTTCAACCAGCTTCAGGAAGTCTTGCAACGTGTGATCGTCAAGGCTCCATATCTTCTCACCTTTATGCAGCTTGCAGGAATCCGCATCATGGTCAGGATCGTCATGCTTCTTACAACTGAACTTGACTACAGACGGAATGTACATATCCATATCGTACTTCCCTGCCATCGTCACACGGGATGAAATTCGTCTTCCATGGTACCGTCCTTCAGTAGCGTCCCACAGATCAATCAGCGGATAAATGCGGTTTTTCTCAGTTTCGTACTCAATTTGAGAAAATTGTGGTGCAACCTGCATAAGTTCGTCCACATCAGCGTATACTGCATTATGAGTCAAAAAGTAGTCTGATAAGTCCTTGTCTTCCTTTGTTCCAGCCAAGGGAAGTCGAAGGATGAGTACGGTGGCTCCAGCTTCCTTGAGTTTGTAGGCTACAGACTGCATGGACTTCTGACCAGCAGTGTCCATGTCGTAGCAAATGTAAACCGTTTTGCCCTTGAACATATTCAGGAACATTGCTGAAGGTACCGAACCTTCGCCGCCTGTGAATGTGACAGCGTTGAAACCCATCTGCCTACCGACTAAAGCGTCATTCTCCCCACCAACCAGCAGCGTGGGACGATCATCAGCGTACCACAGGTCAAATGGGAACATCAGTGTCGTGGAGCCTTTAGTGCCCCGCATCTTGGGTTTAGAATCTGGATCATACGTCCTTACGTCAACCAGTTCACCAAAGATGAACACCGGGTATGAGATCCCGTCAAAGCGAGTACCCAGCCGTGCGGCCTTGATCGTTTCATCCGTCAAGCCACGTCTGTTATGCAGGATGTCCATGTACTTGGGTGTTGCAAAAAGATGGTTTTCAAAAGCCTGCCATTCATCAGCAGTAACACCTATATCGTTAACACGCTCAATATGGAGGATAGCGTCCCGGCGTGGAATGTTGTAATACGTGGATAGGAATTGGACTTCGGATAGGCCACCATTCCCAAAGCGACCTTCAGCAAGACATGTCTTGCAGTGGAAAATACCTTTATCTAGATTGACATGAGCGGACGGATTTTGGTCGAAACCTTTATCATGTTCAAAAGGGCAGCGCACCGCATATTCTCCCTGCGTGTTTGGCTCCCCTAATTCGTTGGCGTGTGAAAAGAAATAATCTAAAAATTGGCCTTTGTTCATAGCATTTTCTCTCCCCCTTTGTTCACCCGCTTGCAAAGGAACTCAATGGTGGTTGCGATCCACACTCGCGCAGGCTGCATACGGTTAAAAGTGCCGCAGGAGCTACCCTTGACCCGTACCCTTTTATGAGTTCCTTTGCAAAGGGGCGAACACCCCTATGCTTAATGCTTGTCCTAAGTATTATTGTTCCCAAGGTGCTTTAAATTGGTCCACTTCCTCTTGAGGAGATGGGGCGTTCTCATCACCCGGCAGTGGTGGAGCGCCATTCGGTACAGCGAACGGGTTGGAGTTTCCAGCAAGGTTAGTTCCAGCAGCTTCCGATTCGCTGTAGCCTTTAACATCTTCATACACCTTGCCATTGTAAGGTCTGTGTCCAACCCGGATCTTCAGTGTCTTGCCTTGCAAGTGCTTACCGAATGCGTTGATTACATCGTCAGCAGTTTCGAAGGCTTGTCCATCTGGCATGTGAGTGGCTTTAGCAATGTTGTTCCAGTTGAACATTGCAGTTTCCATCGCAACCAAGTTGTTGAAGATTTTACGCTTGCCGTGCAATTGATCAACATCTTCACGGATTGTAAATGTCAATTTCAAACCTTTGTTACCGGAATTGAACGTTTCTTTCTTCACTTCAGAGATAACAACTTCATAATTGCCGGGGGTAACGGGTTCAAAAACACCTGATTGGGCTTCATTGTGGTTTACCGAAAAGAATGACATTGGAAAATCTCTCCTTTAGAATAATGTATTTGTATCATATATGATGTGTTACGTAAAACGCAATAGGTTAGACTTCTTTACCAAATGGTATGATGGCTGTTGTCTTTTGGCTTGACACTACATCTTGTACTTCCAGCGCAATTCCTTTGACTCCAACGTGGTACACGCCCAATATCTGGACACCATGATCATCCAGAAGTTTTTTGATCTGTTCCTGAATCGGATGCTGCTGGTTCATCTTTGGCACCCCCTGCAATATTAGTCGCGCCGATCTGACGGAAGATGTCTCCCCACTTAGGCCACCAGATAATGGGGGGCATTGCCAGCCTTTCCTTGACCGGAATACGCGCTGCTGCTTGATAGGTTGTCCCACCTTGAGTTTGATCCAGCGTGTAAACACCGAAGTAAAGCTTGTTTGGGTCTTTGGGGTCAGGTGCCTTGATCATGTAGAATACAGCATCTACAGCAGACATAATTCCCGGCGCTGCATACTTACCTTGCAGACGAATTTGAATTCTCTTAGCGAAGTCATTGGAACCCAGTGCTTCCATGTCATGCCCGATCCACAACACATTGATTGGGTTATTTGGTCTGCGTGTAAGCTTCTGCCATGCGCGGACTTCTGCAATCTCATGGTCCTGAAGGTCTTGCCAGTCTGACATAGCCCCGAACTTGGTTGAAATTTCGCGCTTACGATCTTTGGCGTATGTTCCAGCAACATATACCTTAACCGCTTCCTCAAAGGATGTGAAACTGTCAATCGCATATAGATCGAAGTCCATTTTGATAACTTGTCCACCGATTTTAAGTACTCCAGCAGCCGCAGCTTCACGAATCATGACCAAATCTTCATACGTGTCAGCACCGAAGATGGTAATATTGTCTTCGTTGGCTACCACACCGCTGTTCTTATCAAAGTCGATCAGTGCAACCTTGATACTCTTGTCATACTGAAGTGTGGATGTCTTCCCTTGGAATGGAGGGCCATACAACACCGCCGAACGCCCCTCTTTTGTGTTTGATACCCCAACGTTACCGCCTTGTTTGAACGTAATTGCCATGTCTATTGTTCCTCCTTCAGTTTCTTGCCGCAGAATGGGCAGTATGCAATAATTGCGTATGCTATAGGGTCGCCATCCTGAAACCTACCTATATCGTTTTCATACAACACATGATCCCCTACAGTATCCAAACCAATGGAGTAATCATCATCAAAATCTCCATCGCAGTTCCCGCTGTGGTGAACTTTCTCCTTCATGCTTAACCCTCCACTTCGATATAGTCATCTTCCGGGTTCCAATCCTTCTCAGTTTCATACAGCAACGCTTTTACCATATCCACGTTCTCGCCCATAATTTCGGCTTGGATCAGTGGGAAGTAGCTGTTGAAGGTTGGCGTGTCCCATGTGATATTATAGTAAAGTCGTGTGTCTTCAGCCGTTTGTGGATCGACTTCCAACTCATGACGGATACTCATTATTTCCTTACATACCTTAGCAAAGTCGTTCATCGCAGCTTCGCATTCACCCATAGTGCGTGTGATGGCTATGCGGCGAAGGAACTTGTCTTCCTGTTCCTCAAAGTGCTGAAGGATATCCAGATAATCAGTCTCAGAAAACCCATTGTCTGCAATCGCTTTTTTGTAGAGTTCATATGTAGTGTTCTGCGACTTATCTACAGACAATGCGGCACCTTTCTTGATTAGTTTTGGAGCATGTGGTGCGTCCTTACGAATGATGTTGTATGAGAATTCATCAGGGCCGTTGAATTGGCGAAGTGTGCTATACAGAAGTGTGCTTGTAACGGGTACCCATCTGCCTTTAGGTTGGTCAGTCAATGCCTGAATATCAACGTTAAGGTTTTCCACCCACACATACCCATAACCTTGACATAATGCACTCAGCGCCCACCAGTAACGGCTGATCTGACGGTCAAGGATGCTGTTCTTCACGTAGCGGTCAACGCTGCTGACGGTCTTGTGATCCATGAACTTCAGCTTGCCATCCTGAAGGTATACTAAGTCAATCGTACCTTCGTATGCAAAGTCAAGTGTGCCATCCAGTACGTTCAGTGGATCTTCTTCGAATAATGGGATGGCAAACTTCAGTTCAGTTGCGATTGTCTGCATACCCTCATATTCATGCTGATAGTAGTTCTCGTAGTGTGCCACGACTTCATGGAATAGTTCAATCAGTTCTTGGTACTGGACCTGATCCATTCCCGACAAATCCTCTTTTTGCAGCCATTCATTCGTCATGTCATGAGCAACCATTTCGTACCCCGGATTCTCATAACGATGCTCCATATGCTTGTGGAACAGAGTCCCGAAGAAAAGCTTGCCGTCAGGTGTCTTTTTGACCAAGTGGTCCACCCAACGGCGTT
>CALNBT010000046.1 GCA_937874345.1 uncultured Prevotella sp. | reverse complement strand
TAGACGGCAAACCGGCTGCACATTTCGAACACACGATTGCTATACACCATGGACAAGCAGACATTTTGTCTACGTTTAAGGAAATAGAACTTTTTGAAGCAAATAAATAAATATGGCTAAACAATCCGCTATACAGCAGGATGGAACAATCGTAGAGAATCTATCTAATGCGATGTTCCGAGTAGAATTGGAAAACGGTGTTCAGATTATCGCACATATTTCCGGTAAGATGAGAATGCACTATATTAAGATTTTGCCCGGTGACAAGGTAAAGGTTGAAATGAGCCCTTACGATTTGACCAAAGGCAGAATTGTTTTCAGATACAAATAAATTAAGCAAAAGATATATGAAGACTAGAGCATCATTAAAGAAACGTACTCCCGACTGTAAAATCGTTCGTCGAAAAGGTCGTTTGTTCGTTATCAACAAAAAAAATCCTAAGTACAAATTACGTCAGGGTTAAAGCGAAAAGTAGAGCTTATGAATATTGATGTGAATTGATATTTTTAAACTTGAAAAATTTAAAAGAAGTATTTTAATTAACATTATTTACAAATGGCAATAAGAATTGTTGGAGTAGATTTGCCCCAAAACAAGCGTGGCGAAATCGCATTGACCTATATCTATGGTATCGGTCGAAGTAGTTCAGCAAAGATATTGGATAAGGCAGGCGTAGACAAAGACTTGAAGGTCAGTGATTGGACCGACGATCAGGCAGCCAGCATCCGCGAAATTATCGGCGCAGAATTCAAAGTTGAAGGTGATCTCCGTTCAGAGATCCAAATGAACATCAAACGACTGATGGATATCGGTTGCTATCGTGGAGTGAGACATCGTAATGGTCTTCCTGTTCGCGGTCAGAGTACTAAGAATAATGCTCGTACGCGTAAGGGTAGGAAGAAGACTGTTGCTAACAAGAAGAAAGCTACTAAGTAATTTGGAGGAAATTAACAATGGCAAAAAAAACAGCAACATCTAAGAAAAGAAATGTAAAGATTGATGCAGTTGGGCAGTTACATGTTCACAGCTCATTCAATAACATTATTGTGTCTTTGGCTAATAGTGAGGGACAAATCATCTCTTGGTCTTCAGCAGGTAAGATGGGCTTTCGTGGCTCAAAGAAGAATACCCCGTATGCAGCTCAAATGGCAGGCGAGGATTGCGCAAAAGTAGCATTCGACTTGGGCTTGCGTAAAGTGAAAGCTTTCGTAAAAGGTCCAGGCAACGGTCGTGAATCTGCTATTCGTGCCGTACATGGTGCAGGTATTGAGGTAACTGAAATTGTAGACGTTACACCATTGCCACACAATGGATGTCGCCCACCGAAAAGACGTAAGGTATAAACTTATGGAGAGTATGGCTTCAAGCCTGCTCTCTATTATCAAACAAAAAAAGATTATTTTTATATTATGGCAAGATATATAGGCCCGAAATCTAAAATTGCACGTCGATTTGGAGAACCCATCTTTGGCGCTGACAAAGTTTTGTCCAAGAGAAACTTCCCTCCTGGACAGCATGGTAATAACCGTAGAAAGAAACAATCTGAGTACGGTGCCATGTTGGCAGAGAAGCAAAAAGCTAAGTATACCTATGGTGTGCTTGAGCGTCAGTTCCGTAATATGTTCATGAAATCAGCTAAGGCTGAAGGTATTACTGGTGAGGTACTTCTTCAGAACCTTGAAAGTAGATTGGACAACATCGTATTCCGTCTTGGTATCGCTCCTACACGCGCAGCTGCTCGCCAGTTGGTGGGTCACAAGCATATCGTTGTAGATGGTGCAGTTGTCAATATTCCTTCTTATGCTGTTAAGCCGGGTCAAATCGTTGGTGTACGTGAGAGATCTAAGTCTCTTGAGGTTGTCGAAGTATCTTTGGCAGGTTTCAACCATAGCAAGTATCCTTGGATTGAATGGGACGAAGCAACCAAGAGCGGTAAGCTCTTGCATCAGCCAGAAAGGGCTGACATCCCTGAGAACATTAAGGAACAATTAATCGTTGAGTTGTACTCTAAATAAATCATTAAATTAATGGCGATATTAGCATTTCAAAAACCTGATAAAGTTGTAATGTTGGAGGCTGACGATAAGTTCGGTAAATTCGAATTTCGTCCTCTCGAGCCCGGCTTTGGTATTACTATCGGTAATTCATTGCGACGCATTCTCCTTTCATCGCTTGAAGGCTATGCTATCAACACAATCCGTATCAGCGGTGTTGAGCATGAGTTTTCTTCAGTTCCCGGTGTTAAGGAAGATGTAACCAACATTATCTTGAATCTCAAACAAGTGCGATTCAAGCAAGTAGTAGAAGAATTCGAGAATGAGAAAGTTAGTATCACCGTAGAGAATTCGACCGAATTCAAAGCAGGTGATATCGGTAAGTATCTGACTGGATTTGAAGTGTTAAACCCTGATTTGGTGATTTGTCATTTAGATCCTAAAGCATCCATGCAAATTGACTTATCTGTTAACAAAGGGCGTGGATACGTTCCTGCTGATGAGAACCGCCAGTTTGTAACTGATGTGAATGTACTGCCAATCGATTCAATCTACACCCCAATCCGAAATGTAAAATATGCAGTTGAGCCATATCGTGTTGAGCAAAAGACCGATTATGATAAACTGATTGTTGAAGTCACGACGGATGGTTCCATCTCCCCCAAGGATGCTCTTAAAGAGGCTGCCAAGATCCTGATCTATCACTTTATGCTGTTCTCTGATGAAAAGATAACATTGGAAAGTCAAGATCAAGATACGAATCAGGAATTTGACGAGGAGGTTCTCCATATGCGTCAATTGCTCAAAACAAAATTGGTTGACATGAACCTTAGTGTTCGTGCGCTCAATTGTTTGAAGGCCGCAGATGTAGAAACTCTTGGTGACTTGGTTCAGTATAATAAGACTGATCTCTTGAAGTTCCGCAACTTTGGTAAGAAATCGCTCTCAGAGCTTGATGATTTGCTCGAGAGTCTGAATCTGTCGTTTGGAACCGATATTTCAAAGTATAAATTGGATAAGGAATAATACGAAGTATTGCTCATATCCACAAATGAACAAAACGAAAAATGAGACACAATAAAAAATTTAACCACTTAGGTCGTACTGCTCCTCATCGCAGTGCTATGTTGGCAAACATGGCAACCTCTTTGATCATGCACAAAAGAATCACTACGACCTTGGCCAAGGCGAAAGCTTTGAAGACATATGTAGAGCCGCTGATTACACGTTCTAAGGAAGATACGACAAATTCTCGTCGTGTTGTTTTCCGTTATCTGCAAGATAAATTTGCTGTAACAGAATTGTTTCAGACCGTTGCTCCTAAAGTAGCTGACCGCCCAGGTGGTTATACGCGTGTAATCAAGCTCGGCTCTCGTTTGGGAGATGCAGCTCAGATTGCATTTATTGAGTTGGTTGATTTCGACGATAACATGGCTAAGACAGCAGGTAAGGCTGTTAAGAAAACACGTCGTAGTCGTAAATCAACTGCCGCTCAAGCTGAAACAGTTGAGACGACAACAGCAGAAGCTCCAAAGACAGAGGAAAAGGCTACTGAAGTTGAAGCTTCTCAGGTTGAAACTGCTGAACAAAACGCTGCTGAATAAACTCTTTGTTTATCCAAACATACGCTATATTCGCTTTCTTCCATTTGGAAGGAAGCGTTTTTTTTTGCACAATTAGTTATGGCTATTGAAGATCATTCTCTTTATGATGTTCATTTACGTTGCTGAATACATCTGCCCCATCACTTACTGTGCGCAGATGTCATTTCTCAAATGTGTTTAAATATTGGAAGAGGAAATTGTGTTTGCTGAATATTTTTTGATAATCCTAGCTTTTTTCAGTGCAATTTACTATATTTGCCATACACTAATGCATGAAGGCTTATGGAAATTGTCGTGTTATTCGTTTTTTTAGCGATAGCTTTGTTGGGATGGGGATGCGGAGTTGTTCACGATCGGCTTTTTAGTTACCATCCACTTGAGTCAGAGTTGGAGACACCTGCACATGGTGACCATGCTATACAAGAAGAAATGAGCTTAAAGGATATTCTCAAAACCAATAGTACGAAGGGATTTGATGCAATTTAGCTGATTGTTGTTTCTTATTGACTTCTGAGAGGATATCATAATCGTATATTTAGGGTTTTCCCTATCATACTTTCGGGAAACGTACCCCGTTGTTCTGTATATAGTCATTAACTTTGTGATGTCATGAAAAGATGGGAAGCGTTGGTTCTCTCCTGGATGGGTAGAATTTTGTAGACACTATAGCCCGTTCTCATGATAGTGGTTTTACATAAAACAAATAATCATGAATAAAGGTATAATATTGGCTGTTGGAGTTACTTTTACCATCAGCAGTTGCGTTTCTTACGCAGCTAGCGGAGCCTATACCGGTTCTACATTGGGCTCTATCCTGGGTAGTGCTATCGGTGGTATCACGGGTGGACCTCGCGGTAGCGACATCGGAACGATTGTTGGAATGGCAGGCGGAGCAATCATCGGTGAAGCTATTGGCGCAACGGCCGACCGTCAGCGCATCGATGATTTAGATCGTTATCAACGCGATAAGGAACAGCGCGCTTACGAACGCCAACAACGCCAACAAGATCAACAAAACCAATTTCAGCAAGACAATCGTTCAAACGACTATCAACAGCCGCAACAAGGACAGCCTGAAAGTGGGTTTGATGCAAACAATAGTGGTGATGACCGTCTTTACGACTTTAATGGAAAAGACTATACCGGTAACTATAGCGCACAGCAACCTATTACCCAATTGCCTCAAAGTTCCAGTATAGATGATTTGGCAAAGGGATTGGATTATGCGCCAAATATCGAAATCAGGAATGCTCGGTTTGTTGATAATAATCAGGACAATGTCATCTCAAGGAATGAAATCTGCAAAGTGATTTTCGAAATCTATAATAGAGGGCAACGAACACTTTTTGATATCCAACCTGCTGTGCTGGAGGCATCGGGTAACAAGAATCTGTATATCTCTCCAGGTATGCACATAGAAAAACTTGAGCCCAATGCCGGTATTCGTTATACGGCCGTCATCAAGGCTAACAATAAACTGAAAGATGGCATGGCCAAGATATGCTTGTCTGTTATCCAAGGAAACAAAGCCATCTCGAAAGTCAGTGAGTTCAATATTTCTACGCGTAAAAATTAATTATTAAACAAGTCTCCTCCTGCTTCTAATGGAGGAGCGCTTCTTTAATAGGGATTGGGGAAAAAGAGATAAAGCGACCACCCCATTGAATTACAACCTGTTGTTTCGCCTTTTCTGATACCTATCTATGCACACTACCGATACAGTTATCCGTAAAATATTTCTGTTTTTTTCTCTTTTCAGTTGTGTTTCTTTCGTAAACGGGGAGGAACCAAACGACTCGTTGTATACTTTCAACCGTTTGATTCATCGCATAGAGTGGGATGTCATACCCTCGTCCATTATTCATACCAACAAGTATCTGAGCGGCAATAACGACGAGGGGCGCATCATGAACCATGCTTTTACCTCTCGATTACAATATGCCTTACAAGAGCCGCCAGGCACTGAAAGAGCACAAATATACAAGAATTCCTATCAGGGTATTGGATTAGCATACCACAATTTTAACCAACAGCTCGGCAATCCTATCTCTGCTTTCCTGTTCCAAGGAGCGCGAATCAAGCGTTTTACGTCAGCATTGTCTCTAAATTATGAATGGAATCTTGGTCTAACCTTTGGTTGGAATCCATACAATTATATTTCTAACAAACAGAATATGGTCATTGGTTCTAAGTTAACTGCTTATATCGATGCCGATTTTTATCTTAACTGGAGACTCAGCAATCAGTTTGATCTCAATGCCGGATTGTCTGTCACACATTTTTCTAACGGAAATACCACCATTCCAAATGCTGGTCTTAATGTCATGGGAGGACGTGTCAGTGTTGCTTATTATTTCAATCGTCAGCGCGAAATCTATCCTTCTGCCAAGCAAATTCCTCCTTTTCACAAACATGTCAGTTATGATTTGATGGCGTATGGGGCCTGGCGAAAGCAAGGAATCTATCTTCAGGAGGGCCCAGTGGCACTGCCTGATACCTATGGAGTGGTGGGGTTCAGTTTTTCGCCGTTGTATAATGTGAACCATTGGTTCAATGCTGGCCTTTCTCTGGACGGTGCATACGATAGTAGTTCCAACCTGTATGTTGAAGATTATATCATTGCCGCTGGTGAAGAACCCAACGATTTGGCCCATATAGCCCATCCCTCTGCCATGAAACAAATGACCCTTGGTCTCTCAACGCATTTCGAGTTTGTTATGCCTTATTTTACCATCAATGCCGGCATAGGGCATAACTTTGTCAATGCACACGGCGAATTAAATGGCTGGTACGAGTCAATGGCTTTGAAAATTGGTGTTACGCACAACTTATTTTTGAATATTGGATACAACTTGTACAATTTCAAGACACCAAACCACTTGATGTTTGGCCTTGGGTGGCATTTTCATCAACTCCGTAAGTATTAATCGGCATACTTTTTCGTGCTCTTTCTGAAATATCGGTGCTGACGGAAGCGTTTAATGCTGTCGTTTTCTGATTCGGATGGGGTGTTGAAAATCTTCTTTTTTTTGCTACCTATCTGTGATTACCGCGTCGGGAAGGTCAATACAAAAGCAATTGTACCAACACGGATATATTCTGCTTTTTTGTATTTTCGCCCAATAATGATGTCCAATGAACCTTGATTTATTTGTGCCTTGTATCCAGTCCAAAATGCTCTCTATCAAGTCGATCTCTTGATCGTAATGCTTCAAATAGGGGCTTTACGTAATCTTTTTTGCACAAATGGATATATATGTGCACAATTCTGAGTTGTTTGTGCATTTTTTAGATTCATTTATTTTGGTAAAAGTCAAAAAGTTCGTACTTTTGCGCCTAAGTATTAACCGAAAAAGCATTTTTGGAAAAGATAAATTACATTTAATTATATTTTATGAAATTGAAAATCGTTGTACTTGCCAAGCAAGTACCTGACACAAGAAACGTGGGCAAAGACGCCATGACGGCTGAAGGAACTGTCAACAGAGCTGCTCTGCCTGCCATTTTCAATCCGGAAGATTTGAATGCCTTGGAGCAGGCTCTCCGCATCAAGGACCAGAACCCCGGTTCCACGGTAGGTGTCTTGACTATGGGTCCTCCCAGAGCAGGCGAAATCATCAGACAAGGTCTTTATCGTGGAGCTGATACAGGATGGTTGTTGACCGACCGTTTGTTTGCAGGTGCCGATACCTTGGCTACTTCTTATGCTTTGGCTACCGCTATCAAGAAGATTGGTGATGTAGACCTGGTGATTGGTGGACGTCAGGCTATTGATGGTGATACCGCACAGGTAGGGCCACAGGTAGCAGAGAAACTTGGATTGAATCAGGTAACATATGCTGAAGAGATTTTAGGTGTTGTTGATGGAAAGGCAACGATTCGTCGTTATATCGATGGTGGAATTGAAACGGTAGAAGCTCCATTGCCTGTTGTTATAACAGTGAATGGCAGTGCTGCTCCTTGCCGTCCTTGCAATGTCAAGAAAATATTGAAATTTAAATATGCTACCTGTCCGATGGAACGGAAAGGTGATGAGCCTTGGACCGAACTGTACAAAACACGTCCATATCTTACATTGAACCAATGGTCGGTTGCTGATGTAGATGGAGATCCTACACAATGTGGATTGGCTGGTTCACCAACGAAAGTTAAAGCTGTTCGTAACATCGTATTCCAGGCTAAAGAAACGAAAGTTCTGACGGCTAGCGATAACGATGTAGAGGGAATGATAAAAGAATTGTTGGACGAAAAAATTATTGGATAAGCGAGGAGGATACTCCAAAACTTGAAATCATATGAATAATGTATTTGTTTACTGCGAGATAGAAGGCACAACGGTTGCCGAAGTGTCTCAAGAGTTGCTCACCAAAGGACGTAAGCTTGCCAACCAATTGGGTGTAGAGCTGCATGCACTTGTTTTGGGCACAGACATCAAAGGCAAGGTTGAAAACCAGATATTGCCTTATGGTGTAGATCGTTTGTTCGTCTTCGACGGAGAAGGTTTGTTCCCCTATACATCGGCACCTCACACTGATATCATAGTGAAACTGTTCAAAGACGAACAGCCTCAGATTTGTTTGATGGGCGCAACGGTAATTGGCCGCGACCTGGGTCCTCGGGTATCATCGTCTCTGACAAGTGGTCTGACAGCTGATTGCACCGAACTAGAAATTGGTCCTTACGATGAAAAGAAGACTGGCCAACACTATGACCAGCTGTTGTATCAGATTCGTCCCGCTTTTGGTGGAAATATCGTTGCAACGATTGTTAATCCAGATCATCGTCCACAGATGGCAACAGTCCGTTCTGGTGTAATGCAGAAATCCTTCTATGAAGGACAGGCAAAGGGTGAAGTTGTTTATCCTGAAATTTCTGAATACGTATCACCAGAAGCTTTTGTTGTAAAAGTTCTCGAAAGACATGTTGAAGAAGCTAAGCATAACTTGAAGGGCGCCCCAATCATTGTATCCGGTGGTTACGGTGTAGGAAGCAAGGAAGGTTTTGATTTACTGTTCCAATTGGCTAAAGAACTTCACGGTGAAGTAGGTGCCAGTCGTGCTGCTGTTGATGCAGGCTGGATTGATAACGACCGTCAGATTGGTCAAACTGGTTTGACAGTTCATCCCAAAGTGTATATCGCATGTGGTATCTCTGGTCAGATTCAGCATATTGCAGGTATGCAGGATGCTGGAATCATTATCTCTATCAATAGCGATCCAGATGCTCCAATGAACTTGATTGCTGACTATGTGATTAACGGAACAGTGGAAGAAGTTCTGCCAAAACTCATCAAATATTACAAGAATAATAGTAAATAACGATAAGGAGTGAACTAGAGTAACTAGAAATGAGAAGTCTTCGAATCTTTGAAGTTGCGGTTTTCCTTTTATGACCGATAGCTTTTACAGATATCAGGGCTTGACAAGATACGCTTCAAGTTGTATCCGATCATAACAAAAAGAACTTTTCTGATTTCGAACACTTTGGCTTGAGTTTTGAGTTTCAAGATACTGTTGTATTCATCACAGTATACTTCTTTCTCTCATTAACTCCTTTAAAACCAATAATAACAATGGCAAATTATTTTACCGACCATCCCGAGATTGGATTCCATCTGAACCATCCCTTGATGAAACGTATCGTTGAGCTTGTAGAGCGCAACTATGAAGATAAAGACAAGTATGATGACGCTCCGGTGAATTACGACGACGCCATCGAAAACTATAAGCGCATTCTGGATATTACTGGAGATGTTTCGGCAAATGTCATCGAACCAAACGCAGAGTCTATCGACCTTGAAGGTCCGCACTTGGAGAATGGCCGTATGATTTATGCCAGTAAAACATTCGAAAACATTGAGGCAACCCGTCAAGCCGGTTTGTGGGGTGTGTCAATGCCTCGTCGTTACGGTGGGTTGAACTTGCCCAACGTTACCTCCTCAATGATGTCTGAGATGATTGCTGCAGCTGATGGCGGTTTTCAGAATATCTGGTCGTTGCAGAGTTGTATCGATACACTCTATGAGTTCGGTTCAGAAGAGCAACGCAAGAAGTATATTCCGATGGTTTGCGAAGGTGCAACCATGTCAATGGACTTGACAGAACCCGATGCCGGATCAGACTTGCAGCGTGTGATGCTGAAAGCAACCTACGATGAAAAGGAAGATTGCTGGCGCCTAAATGGTGTAAAGCGTTTCATCACCAATGGTGACTCTGACATTCACTTGGTTTTGGCTCGTTCTGAAGAAGGAACAAAAGACGGCCGTGGATTGTCTATGTTTATCTACGACAAGCGCCAGGGTGGTGTTGATGTTCGTCATATCGAGCATAAATTGGGTATTCATGGGTCTCCTACTTGCGAGCTTGTTTACAAGAATGCCAAAGCAGAATTGTGTGGAACAACCCGTATGGGATTGATCAAGTACGTTATGGCATTGATGAACGGTGCTCGTTTGGGTATCGCTGCTCAGTCAGTAGGTGTTGCACAAGAGGCTTATAATGAAGCGTTCTCTTATGCTCAAGAGCGTACACAGTTTGGGCAACGTATCATAGAGTTCCCAGCCGTTTATGACATGCTGTCGAGAATGAAGGCAAAGTTGGATGCAGGTCGTTCACTGTTGTATCAAACTGCACGCTACGTTGATCTCTATAAGGCACTTGAAGATATCCAACGCGATCGCAAATTGACAGTTGAAGAGCGTACAGAAATGAAGAAGTACACTCGTTTGGCCGATGCTTTCACTCCATTGGCAAAGGGTATGAACTCTGAATATGCTAACCAGAATGCTTACGATGCCATCAGTGTTCATGGTGGTTCTGGTTTTATCATGGAGTACAAGAGCCAACGTTTGTATCGTGATGCGCGTATTTTCTCTATCTATGAGGGTACTACCCAGTTGCAGGTTGTTGCTGCCATCCGTTACATTACTAATGGTACTTATACCGGTATCATCAAGGAAATGCTGGAGGCAGAGGTTCCTGCTGAATTGAAGCCATTGCGTAACCGCGTTAGCAACCTCGTAGAGCAGTATGAAGAAGCAATCGAGGCTGTCAAGGGAAAAAATAATCAAGAAGCTCATGACTTCCTTGCTCGTCGTCTTTATGATATGACAGCCAACTTGGTGATGTCTATCTTAATTATCGATGATGCTTCTCGTGCACCTGAATTGTTCTTGAAGAGCGCCAATGTTTTTGTCAACCATACTGAGGAACAGAACACAGGCAATAGCTTGTTCATTAAGAATTTCAAGGTAGAAGACCTGAAATTCTATTGTGCAGAACAAAAAGAGGACGTTGCTTCTTAAGCATGACTTAAAATTGTTGGTGAAAAGAGAAATCCATTTTTTGCCAACCAACATATGATATTCATCTGTATCGGTCATTGAGACAACTCAATGGCCGATATTTTTTTTGTTTGGTGCCAACCTGTTTATTGCATTAACCATACTCAATCTAACCTTCCATAAACGAGGTCTTTGGAGTTAGAAAGTGGAAAGCATGCTGTCAAAAATATTGATACAGCTCTTCAATCGCCACGACAGCTACCTTTTGTAACGAGCTCTCTGTCAGTGATTTATAACTCATCTGAAATTTGCTCACAAACCCATGCAAATTGGTGGGCAATATCATTGGAATATAGCTTCAATGTCATTGACTTTACTTCACAATTTCCATGAAATTGGATTTCGTTGTCAAAAATCCTGACAATGACCTGTTTCTCTTTCAATCCTAAGAAGCTCCTTGAGGATGAATTACAGGCAAGGTCTATTTCCTGGTTAAAACTCTATTGGATAGCAATACAGATGAGATAGGGAGATACAAAAAACTGCACAACAATCGTTATGCAGCCTTTTATAAATGGTTCTGGGCTTCATTGCCCTGCAAAATGTTAAGATTATTTTACTACTTGTAACTTGGCAAATACAGGGAAGTGGTCTGATGGAAAACGCAAGGTGTATTTCTGAAAATCAATTTCCTTGGGAGCATTGCCGTTCTTCGACACTTCATGATTGGCACTTGCAGTCCAATAGCCGTTTGTCAAGATACCATATTGGTTTACTTGGAACTGGTTGGTTACGAAGATATGGTCAATCCGACTGTCTGTCATCGAGTCTGATTGGAAGCCTTGGAAAGTTCCATTTTCAGCAAAACGGCTTTTTGCAATCACATAGGAATCTTTCAACTGACCCGACTGAGTGAATATGCCATGTATTTCGTTATGCTGATCAACGTTGAAGTCACCAGTTAGAATAACGGGACTGTTGTCCTTGACGAACTCCTTGATTTTACGGATAACAAGTTTCGCAGCTTCACGTCGTGCAACAATGCCCACATGGTCCATATGAAGGTTGAAGAAGTAGAATTTAAGATGGGTCTGGTTGTCTTTGAATTGTCCCCATGTACAGATTCTGACACAGGCAGCATCCCAACCTAAAGCAGGTTTGTCGGGTGTTTCATTGAGCCAGAAATTACCTTGTTTGAGCAACGTCAGCTTGTCCTTTTTATAAAAGATGGCCGAATGTTCGCCTGCTTCCTTGCCGTCATCGCGGCCAACTCCGATGTAATTGTAACCATCCAATCCTTTTTGCAGGTCTTTAAGTTGTTGGATAAGAGCCTCTTGGGTACCAAAAATATCAGGCTGTTCGAAATTCATCATGTCGCAAATTACTTGACATCTTTTGGGCCATCCGTTGCCTTCGTTTCGGTCACCTTTGTTGTCATTCCTAATATTGTAGGTCCCTACAAACAAGTTCTGTGCGTTGATAAGCAATGCCAGCGTGAGAAACAAAAGCGTTGATAAAATTTTTTTCATTGGTTTGATAATTGTAAGATATATTTTTCTTCTACGCAAAGTTAGCGATCCTTCTTGAAATAGACGAATTTTTGAAATGAATTCCCGCAAAAAAAATGATGTTCTACAGCCTGTCAGCTTGTCTTTTTTGGTAAACGGCGATGGCAAGTGTAATCTCTTCATAAGAAATGTTGGCAGGGCAGAATGTCTTGATGGCTGTCTTGCCGTTTTCAAGTCCAATCTTTTCTAAAACGTTTAGGATATGCTTTAGTTTCGATTCTTCCATCACAGCAGTACCAGAAAGGTCACCCTTTTGAATAAAATAGGCAAGATGGGTATAAATTGTGCCGACGAGCAAGTTGCGTTCCTGGGCAATTTGTTCAGGCGAAAGACCTGCTTTGAATAATCGTAACGTGGTGTCTTTCGTGTTTTCCTGCTTTTCTTTCTTGACGGTTGTTTCTTTCTTGCGTCGCTTTGTTGTGGTTGTTGCGGTATCAAGGGCTTCCAGCAGTGCCTCTTGTTTGGCCTTTAGATAGATCTGTGTTGTGAAACCCTCTTCAATGATGGTCTCCAGCACATACCTTTTGGCCAAATATGACTCACGCAGGTCGGTGACAAGTGCTTTCAAACGAGACATGGCCATTTTGTTGTTGGATGTAACCTGCTTGGTCTGGTCCATTAAATCGTCAAGGTACTGATGCAGGGTCTTTTGAAAATAGGTGGCACTCGTCATAATTCTTTTCTGAAAATCAGCATCATGAATCTGTTCGATAGTCAGTTGATTGATGTAGGATGTCCATTTAAAGGCCACAATATTCACTTTCTCATTCAAGGCACTCATCGTTGATTGGAGCATCATCTTCAATTTGGGAAATGCGTGAAAATAGTCGATGAAGAGTCGCGTCAGCTTTTCTTGTGAACGCAAGATGTTCGAAAAATTGAACAGTTCGGTTAACTGAAAACGCTCATATTGCTTTTTGATCAAAGGAAGTTGAGTGATACTTATCTCTGCTTCTGCCTGCTGTTTGCAGATAAAGGAATCCACTTGACTATCGTAAATCACCGCATTCTTATTGATAGGCGACGCCAAGACCATTCCCTCTAGCGTTCTGCAACGACTGAGAGCAACATAGACTTGGCCCGAAGCAAACGATAATCCTGCATCGATGATGGCATGGTCGAACGTTAGTCCCTGACTTTTGTGAATGGTAATGGCCCATGCCAGTCGCAGGGGATATTGGCTAAAGGTACCCAGAACCTGTTGCTCTATCTCTTTTGTCTGTTCGTTTAGCTTGTATGCCGTATTTTCCCATGCTTGCCTTTCAACAAGAATAGAGTGTTCGTCACCTTGACAGAGCACTTCAATATGGTCTTTGTCCAGGTAAATGATTTGGCCAATCTTGCCATTGTAGAATTGATGATGGGGGGAAGAATCGTTCTTGATGAACATTACCTGCGCCCCAACTTTAAAGGTTAGTTTGTCGTTCGTGGGATAAGTAAACTCCGGAAACGTTCCTTTCACTTCGGCTGTATAATGGTATGGCTGAGTTGTCAGCTTGTTTAACTCTGACAGGTTGTAGGTGTCGGCCATGTGGTTATGCGTCGTTAGACGGATATAGCCATCTTTAGGCAAGGGACGGAAATCCGGGTCAAATCGGCTGTTTAGCAATGACAAGTCTGCATCGGTGAGTTCTCCGTTGCGTATATGGTTCAGAATGCCGATAAATGTTTCGTTCTGTTGACGGTAAACCTTCTTGAGCTCGATGGTGACATAAGGTATTTGCTGAAGTGAGTGGCTACCAAAAAAATACGATGTGTCGTAATAAGGGCGAAGTAGTTCTTCATCTGACGTCGTCACAACAGGCGTCAACTGCTGCAAATCGCCTATCATCAACAATTGAACGCCACCAAACGGGCGGTCGGGTTGACGGTATTGCCTTAATACAAAATCTATCGCATCAAGCAAATCGCTGCGTACCATACTGATTTCATCAATAACCAGCAGGTCGAGTGTGCGCATCATCTTGCGTTTCTCCACGCTGAACTGATGACGGTTTTGCATTTGTGCATTGGGAATGAAGGGTGTCAAAGGCAGCTGAAAGAACGAGTGAATGGTTACACCTCCTGCATTGATAGCTGCTACACCGGTAGGGGCAACCACTACCATGCGCTTGCTACTGCGTTCGGTAACTGTCTTCAGAAAGGTGGTTTTGCCGGTTCCGGCATTTCCTGTGAGGAATATACTTTGCCCGGTATGCTCCACAAATTCCCATGCCAACGCTAAATCTCTGTTTTGATCTATCATTTTCCGAATGCCTTTCTGCTCTTATCGCTCATTCTTGCAAAGGTAACGAAAAATGTGATGCAGGGCAAGTTCGATGTATGATTTATCCCTTTACATCCGTAAACAGAATAAAGATTAGAATTGAGGTACGGGTCTGATTGACAAGTACACTGAACAAGACAACTCGTTAAGGTGTTAATAAAGCATAATAGTCTTTGGAGATTTGTCAAAAAGGGAAAAACGACAGTAAAATTCATGTGGAAAAATTTTGTTATTTGTTGTAATTGTTATAAATTTGCGATAGAGGTTAAATAATTAAATAAGTAAGTTATGATTTCAGATAAATTAATAAAAGCTTTCAATCAACAAATCGTTGATGAAATATATTCAGCCAATTTATATCTTTCAATGGCATTTTACTTTGAAAAAGAAGGTTTCAACGGTTTCTCAACATGGATGAAAAAGCAATCATCTGAGGAGATGGATCATGCATATATGATTGCCAACTACCTGATTAAGCGTGGTGGTAATGCCGTTATCAGTCAGATTCCTGCTGTAAAGCAGACTTGGTCAAACCCGCTCGACGCATTCGAATATGCTTACAAGCACGAGTGCAAGGTAAGTGTTGACATCGATAAACTGTTGGAACTGGCTGTAGAGGAAAAAGATAATGCTACACAGGACTTCTTGTGGCTGTTTGTTCGTGAACAGGTTGAAGAAGAAGCTACAGCAAGCGGCATCGTAGACCGTATCAAACGGATGGGCGATTCTGCTATCTTCAATCTTGATCAACAATACGGAGCACGTGTATAGTACTTTATACGCAATGTAAATTACCTTACATAAGAGATTATCAACTTGAAAAAGTTGGTAATCTCTTTTTTATACATCATTCCAATGAATAGGAATATAGATGGTTTGGAAAGAGAAAATGAAGAAAGAGGAAAACTGTTTTCAGGGAAACAATAGCACATTCAGCCTCGCATTATTGCGTTGGTTTAAGGAGAACGGGCGCAGTTTGCCATGGCGCGAGACCATTGATCCGTATGCCATCTGGCTCAGTGAGGTAATCCTTCAACAGACACGTATACAACAAGGGTGGGTGTATTGGGAACGATTCCTGGAACGTTTTCCGAAGGTTGAGGACCTGGCTTCCGCATCCGAAGATGAAGTGTTGAGGCTATGGCAGGGCTTGGGCTATTACAGCAGAGCTCGAAATCTGCACAAAGCGGCAAAGCAAGTGGTTGAACATGGAAGTTTTCCTAATACGATGGAAGAACTGAAACAACTGAAGGGAGTAGGTGATTATACCGCTGCCGCCATTGGTTCTATCTCTTTCAACTTGCCCGTCGCTGTTGTCGATGGTAATGTGTATCGTGTACTTGCTCGGTATTTTGGTATTTCCACACCCATCAACGCACCTGAAGGGAAAAAAGAATTTGCCCAATTGGCGCAAAGTCTGTTGCCCCAAAGCGAACCATCTGCTTATAACCAAGCCATCATGGATTTTGGCGCTATTCAATGTACACCCGCTTCTCCGCGCTGTTTGATTTGCCCTTTGGCAGAAACCTGTGAGGCATTGCGAAGTGGAAAGGTGGATGAATTGCCTGTGAAGCTAAAGAATTTGAAGATCAAGACGCGACATTTGGAGTACGTCTATATCCGTTGTCAAGGACAAACTGCCATCCATCGCCGATCGGCAGGAGATATATGGCAAGGGCTGTGGGAGCCATTACTTTTTGAAGATCAACCTATCCCTACATTCGACGCACCTTTGCAACTGCTCAAGAAGGATGTGAAGCACATCCTGACTCACCAAAGGTTGCTGGCGGATTTCTATTTACTGGATACCGAAAAGCGGCCTGTATTACCCGAAGAATATATTTGGGTGGATGAGGCCGCACTCGATCAGTACGCCCTGCCCAGACTCATCGAATTGCTGTTGGAGGCATTGCCTCACTGAGGTACGACTGGTTGAGGCGCTGGAGTTGTTTCCATTTTGATTTCATCGATGGTTTTGACGAGCTTTGTGCTGTCTCTTCCCATCACAAATCCGATGCGTACAATATGCCCGAAATCAGCATTTCCGGTTACTTTCAATGGACGTTTCTTGCCATAGCTTGCTGTGTCGCGTCTTGAAGGGTAGGATATCAGTTGCAGCATCTCGCGAGTAGAACCTTCGCCAACGACAAAAATATTGGCACTGTCGTGTATCATTGCCTTTTGTTTCTTCAGCTGTTTGTTTAGCAACGCTGTGTCTATTGGCTCAAATATCTTTGCGGCTACGGTATCACCCATATCAGATGAAGGTGCAAATTTGCATGAAAATGACAGCAAACTAATGAGCAATACCATTGGAATAAAGAATAATATTTTTTTCATTTTATAAGAATGTTCATGTGTAAAGAACCTTATCTCCCTTGTTGTAATTGAGTGGTGCCTGCAACATCATAGGGTTAGTAATCTCTAATCGGTAGGTTTGGCCCACAATATCCTTGGATGTATCTTGCAAAACAATGAAGATTGAAGCGACATTTTACAATGCCGTAAAAAGACCTGAATAACCTGTTTAAAGCATATGCCAATACCAACCTTTATATATGTAGATTTCGCTACAGATTATCTTGGAAAACGCTGGTTCTTTTGGGTGATGTTACCTGTCAAGAAGTGTATCCATTGATCTTTGCCAACCACCATTTCTTGTAAGATTGGCTTTCGACCCTCATGATGCTTGCCCACCAAGAATGCATGACAAAGGTAATACATTCGGTTCGTTTTCGACCGAACCATAGTGCCATGCCCGCATGATTGGATGTATTTTCCATCACCCTTGAGGATTGGGTTGCCGGTATACTTTTCGTATGGGCCTCGGAAACTTTTCGAACGGGCCACCCTTACTTCGTAATCGCTGCGTTCTGAACAGCAATCGCGGGCTGAATACAGCAGATAGTAATAATCTCCTTCTTTGAAGATACATTGTCCTTCCATGCCGATATTTTCAATATCCTGAAGCAGTGAAAAGACTTCGCCTTCAACATGCAGTCCATCGGCAGACAGTTTCTGAGCAAGCAATTCGATAGGGCGTTCGGGATTCAGCCCGTATGCCTTCCAAATGATATAAAGTTGTCCTTGATCATCGAAGATATAGCTGTCGATGGCTTCCTTTCCCCAATCAAGTAGCATACCATGATCAACGAACTTACTCGTTGGAGAGTCGGCAATGGCTACGCCAATACATGAAATATTGTCTGCTTTCCGACGGGCAGTATAATAGCAATAGGTCTTACCATCGATTTGATAGAATTCGGGTGCCCAAAAAGAACCAACTGTCCAGTCGGGAAAATCCTGGAATACATGACCTGCGGGCGTCCAGTTTACAAGATCTTTAGAGGTGAATATCGGGAAAACCGGCTTTCGGTCGTTGGTCGTTCCGGCGGCATAGTATGTCTCTTTCAGTCGGATAACCGTTGGATCGGGCAAGGCTGTATTGATGACAGGGTTTGTGTAATACGTTGTTGCGCATGAACAGAACATTCTGACAGTTGCCAATAGAATGGCGTTTTTGAAAAATGTTTTCATCAAAATGTGATATTTGGGTTATGGTTGAAGGCAAGCATAGAGAAGGTATCACTTGTGTAGCTACCCTTCCGATGATGTCTTGACATGCAAACTTACACAAAATTTCGGATGATGTTGGCCATGATGGCAAGAAAAAAGGTTGACAGGTAATAGAAAACAATAAAATCCCGGATTCTATCATGAATCCGGGATAAAGAATATATTCACGCGAACGTGTACAGTTTACTTGGCGTAAGTTTTCTTCACGAAGGGTGATACGCGCAGATAAGTAGCGCATCTCTTCACACCTTCCATGATATCCATCCCGTCTTCAGTGCCTTCCATCTCAACGACATAGTGATTGAGACCAGCATCGGCGGCATGTTTGAAAATGGCATCAAAGCCAACCATACCGCTTTCGCCCAATACAAATTTGTCTTTAATGTGAAGTAGGGTGAAGCGTCCGGGATATTTCTTGAATAACTCGACAGGGCTCTGTTGAGCCATGACAGCCCAATAAACGTCCATCTGGAAGAAAACGTATTCGGGATTAGTGTTTTCAACGAAATACTCGTACCAAACCTTGTTTTCAACTTTTGCGAACTCGTGAGAATGGTTATGGTAGCCATACTGCAAACCAGCCTCTTTGCACATTTTGCCTATCTCGTTGTGATAGTCGCAAATGGTCTGAGCCTCTTTTAAAGTCTTTGGCATATTGGTACCAGGACTGACAAGATATTTCATTCCTGCGTCTTTATGTGCCTTGATTGCCTGCTTCCACCAGTTCAAAGCTGCCGTGAAATCATGGTTTTTCAGTTCATCATCATTCAAGTTTCTAGTGGCATGCGAAGACATAGAAGACAGTCCTGCAGCCGCAACATCCTGACGATATTGCACGGGAGAAACACCATAGAACTTGCCATTATTGTAATTGGCAGCCTCTACTTCTGAATATCCCATGGCTTTCAGTTGCTTGAAAACCTCAACATGGTTCTTGGCATATTTGTCTGCGTCTCCTATCTTATCGCGAATAGAATAAAGCTGTAGGCACATTTCTTTCTGTGGCATCGCATTTTGCTGAACACGAGTGCGCTTTTGTGCAAAACTTACAGAGGTTCCAATGAAAGCCAAGGCGATAATGGATATAATTATCTTATTTCTCATGATTGGTTTGTATTACTCCAATACCTTGATTCGTACGTTGCGATACCAAACATCATCACCATGATCCTGGAATCCAATGTAGCCTTCGTGGTTCTTTCCACCAATGTTCTTCAACAATTCGTAAGCGACAGGGAATTCGCCGCCTTTCTTAAACTTGCTGTTTTCCAACATTTCGTTCCATTTCGGAGTCCAAAGATGATATTCCACAACGTTCGCACCGTTCTGTCCATGAACGACAGTTCCTTTGAAAACCATGATCTTTCCTTGATTCCATTGGCCAAATGGTTTGGCATTCTGTGGCTTTGCCGGAATCATATCATACAAAGAGGCTGATTGACGGTTACCATCAACGCCTAGCTTAGCGTCTTCGTGGTTCTGATTGTCAAGAATTTGATATTCTGAAGCTGACTGCCAGATAGGGAGATAGGTATCTTTTCCGTCTTCTTGAGTCGTAACTTCCTGAGCCAAATAGAACACTCCTGAATTACCGCCTTTTGAAACCTTATATTCAAAGTCCAATTCAAAGTTCTTAAACTTGTGAGCGAAGATCAAATCGCCGCCGCCTTCCATCTGAGCTTCACCGGTACCAGATCCATGTAGATGAATGGCACCGTCCTGAACGTCCCAACTTATTGGCGCCTTGTCCATTCCATAACCACGCCATCCAGTCAAGGTCTTGCCATCGAACAACGTAATATAGCCATCTTTGTCAACAGGATACTTGCTGATGTCAATAACTTGCTTGTCGGCTATTTTATATTCTGTAGAAGCTTTCTTGCTGTCTTCTGCTTCATTGTTTTTCTTGTTGCCACAGGACACCACAAGAAGTGATGACAAGGCAACCAACGCTAATGTATATTTCATAATTCTAAATCTTTGTTATTGATTATAAAACTTTCACTTTGATGTTGCGAAACCAAACATCGTCTCCATGATCTTGGAGGCCAATAAAGCCCTCATGGGTAGGACCGCCGGCTTCACTGAATGCAGCAAATGCTTCTGGCCATGATTTTTCACTAAATTTACTGGTCTGTAAAAGTTGAATCCACTCTGGTGTCCATAAACGATATTGAAGAACCTGCTGACCATTTTGGAAATGTGTAACCAATCCATTCTGTACTCTGATCACCGTATTATTCCACTCACCATAAGGCTTTTGATTTTGTGGTTTTGCTGGAATCAAATCGTACAAAGAGGTTGATTGGCGATCGCCGTCCTTACCCAATTTTGCATCAGGATGGTTTGCATTGTCTAATACCTGACTTTCAAGACCTGAAACAACGATAGACTCGATGTTGCCATTTTTATTGGTAAGTTCTTTTGCCAAATAGAAGATACCAGAGTTGCTACCTTTTGCAACTTTCCAATCAATAGACACTTCAAAGTTCTTGAACTGGTGTGCGAAAATGATATCTCCACCTTCTTTTCCTTTAGCAGCCTCGTCTTTATTGCCGATAAACTTCATGGCACCATTGTCAATGATCCATCGAGAAGGAACGTAAGATTTGCCATAGCCTCTCCATCCTGCGAAAGAACTTCCATCAAAGATGTTGATATAGCCATTTTTGTCTACTTTGTAAGCATGCTTGTTCCATTTCTCAGGGCCTTGGAAACCCTGTGAGCAATATAGTGTAACTGTTCCCTTTGGAGATTGAGTTGACTTTGGTGTTGCTGCAGAAGCATTCATCGCCAAAAGGCAAATTGCAATAGAAAAAATTATTTTTTTCATAATTATATTTCAATATTAGATCATTGGTATTTCAGGAAGTTTCCATCCTTCACGGTAAACAGGCTTGATAAGACGCTCTGCCCACTCATTCGCATTCACAGGTTCGCTGTATTTGCGGTCGAAGGTTGGATGACCATCGTGGATTTGGAATTTATCTTCGATGATGCTGCGCAATTTAGCATCAGCAGGAATATTGGTGAAGCGCATGTTCTTTGCATCCCACTTGAGCCATTGTCTCAGTTCTTGCAAACGAACAGCAGCAACTCCCATCACGATCATTTCATTTAATGGACCAGACAGACTGAAATCTGATTCGCTCATGATGCGGTTTTCTGGACTTTCCTTACAAGCGCGGATCCAGTCTTGCTGGTGGTTGTCGTCTTTAACGATACGGCATAGTTCGGGAACAGCCGGTTTGCGGCCTGATACCAAGAATGGATTGGATCCATAGGTACCGACAACCATTGTGTCTTTCGTACCATAGTAAACCGTAACACCATTATCATCGAAATTCTTGTCAGCCGGCATGTCGAATGGAAGTTCTGGACGAAGACCTCCATCATACCATGTCAGCGTACATGCTGGCATTCCCAACTTAGCCATATTATCGCGTGCAGGGAAGTGATATGTGATCTTTTGTGCGCTTGGGCATGAGTCTGTCATCAACATTGTTGAGCTTCCGATAACCTCATCCGGTGCTCCTAAGTTCAAACCTTTGAAGGCTACTTGTAAAATGTGGTTGGCCATATCGCCAAGAGCCCCTGATCCGAAGTCCCACCATCCACGGAAGTTCCAAGGAGTATAGGCAGCATTGTAATCACGATACTTTGCAGGACCGATGAAAGCATCCCAGTTCATTGTTGATGGAATAGCCATTTTCTCTGATGGGGCAGCCATTCCTTGTGGCCATATCGGACGGTTGGTAAACGAATCGATGCGTGTTACCTCACCGATTTCTCCATTCCATAGCCAGTTCAAAGCTTGACGTGTTCCTGCACTTGATGCTCCTTGGTTACCCATCTGTGTGGCTACATTATATTTTTTTGCGAGTTTAGTCAGCAATCTTGATTCATAAGCATATAATGTCATTGGTTTCTCAACATACACATGCTTACCAGCCATCAACGCTTCTGCTGCAATAATAGCGTGAGTGTGGTCTGCGGTGGCAATCATTACTGCGTCTGCGCTCTTCAACATCTCATCGAACATCTTGCGATAGTCGTTGTAACGCTGTGCTTTTGGATATTTGTCAAAGATATGCTTTGCATATTTCCAGTCGACATCACACAGTCCGATGATGTTTTCCGTTTCCATGGCACTCAAATCCGCAGCACCACGTCCGCCGATACCCACACCAAGGATATTTAATTTATCACTTGGTGATACTTTTCCTTTTGCTTTTCCGAGAACGGTATTCGGTACGATACTCGGTGCAACAATCATTCCTGCTAAAGCAGCGCTTCCTTTTTTAAGGAAATCTCTTCTTGAAATGTCTGTCATAATTGTTTGTTTGGTTAATTAGATATAAATTAATTCGTAACTATTCGTCAGAATCATGAGGCAACAGTCCGTATCCATTGGTCATGTGTCTTCTTCGGTTAATGATTTTCTTCAATGTTTCTGGAGACCCGATGGCAGGTAAATCATGCTTCGTTGCGTCTGTAAGACAATCCCATGCAAACTGGGATGCGATAGCAGAATCCTGGAATGTAGGAAGATGTGGATCGCGAACGCCAGACTCGATCGAGTTGGCCATTCTTTCAATCAATACATCCAAGTTTTTACCTCCAAATGGTTTTTCAATATGTAAGGTTTTGTTTACACCCCGGACATCCACAACGGCTGTTTTAAAGTCGTGAGTCATGTGGATGATACCCTTGGTACCGATGATATCAATGTATGAATTGTGCGTTTGGTCCTTTGAAAGCTGACCATATACAAACCCTTGTGTGATATCAAAAACAATTCCGTTTTCAAACGTTCCATGAGTCTGAAGCCACCAAGGATCTTTGTAAGACCACATCCGAATGCCTTGCGCATGGTAAGTTTTGTACTCACTTTGGGCATACCAACGGGCAATGTCAACATAGTGCATGCCACAATCATGAAAGCATGGACCCTCTGACTGATGTCCTTCTCCAGGTGCCAATCCGGGTGTCATATGACAAACGCGCAAAATAGCCAGTTCTCCTATTTCACCGGATGCAACAATTTTCTTCATCTCAGAATGATACCAGGAGTTGCGGAGGTACATATTCACTGTGCAGAAGTGATCATAGTCTTTGACCATGTTTACAACTTCTGCTTCGTTTTCTGCAGTATCGGCGATTGGTTTTTCGGCAATAATGTGTTTCCCGGTTTTAACGGCAGTTTGAATACTGGCTCTTCGTTCGCTGGCAAAGGCGCATAGCACAACTAATTGTACGTCAGGGTCATTGAAAATGACATCATAGTCTGTTACAATCTTGGATGAAGGCGATAATTGGCGGGCCAATTTACAGCATCCCTTGTTTACATCACATATATAATCAACATCATATCGGGTGTTGTTTTGGAATGCTTGCAAATAAAATCTGCCCATCCTACCAAACCCGATAATGGCGACTTTAATTTTCATTATCAAATATTAGGCTCTAGTGGTTTTTAGTCATTAAGACAATTTATCTTGGCAAATGTACCATAAAAAGAAGATATCGTTATGCCAAACATCATGAAAAATAGTTAAAAACCCAAATTCGTAATTGTAATAAGGTATATATTGCTTCTCAGTATCTATCAAATAACATTTTTTGCCTTCTCCATTCTTTGCAGCAGTTCTTGTAACGGCTGACACTTCTACCATTGTTCTTTTTGCAAAAAGTTGTTTAATATTATCCTTATTTAGCTTGTATTTTATGAAAAAGCATGCTGATAACAACTTCTATTCAGACAGAAGACATGACAAGTCTTTAATGATGCTTTATATATGATAATTAGTTCGTTATCAATTTGTTGCAGCGTGTAACAGTTGACTATTCTGTTTTTTGTCGGAACCATTACCTATAGGTTCCTACCAATTCGTTTATATATCATAACCATTTCGATAAAATACAACAAGCCGTTCAAGGCTGCAATCTCTTTAAATCAAAAAAATGGTTATTATTTGCATATTACAACGTGCAAATAATAACCATTTAAAGTGTAAAAGATTGAAACGATTGGTGGGCTATCGCTTACAACATTGAGTCGCATGATTCGTTTCAATCAAATTTTTATTTGACTTTCTCTGTTCAGAGACAAAAGAGAAGTTTATTAGGATAGCTTAAAGCTAACCGGAATGTTGTATTTTACTTTTACATTCTTGCC
>CALNBT010000045.1 GCA_937874345.1 uncultured Prevotella sp. | reverse complement strand
CCTCCACCAATTGCAACAACGACGCCACAAACAAATCCACCGAACCAGTCGAAGTGTTTCGCAGCTGCATGTCGTATTCCTGAAATGGCAAAAGCAAATGTTCCCAAGAACTCTAATATTGACTGTATAGTGCGTATTACCTCAGGATCTTTATAAAAAATACTTTCTATCATGTGGTCTAACAAATTATAGTGGTAAAAAAGCAAGAATAAACAATATTTCTTCTATCTGTTTACAACGTTTTGAAGATTTCCTGCAAAAAAGGCCTTTACACTTTCAATAGCAATCTCCACCAAGCAAGAGATCACCTCCAAACTTTTATTTGCTATATGTGATGCAATAAAAGTATTTGTGCACTTCAGCACCGCGGTGTCTTCACCTGGTAGTTCTTAACTCTTCAAAAACCCTCCAGCAGATTGACAGATATTTTGCTTGTGAAAGACATCCAAACCGTGTAAACAAATGGAGTTATCATTCCATTTTTTACGAAGGCTACCAAGACTTTATTCGTTATGCTACATGTGTTTGGTCTCAATGTTCACAAAGATAATGTATTTGTGTGTGTTCCCAAAGAAAATGATGAGAAAATCCAATTCAAGACCAATGTTGTCCAAAAGGCAAACAATCGTAAGCTGATAAGTAGCCCTTTTCGATAATAAGTGTTATTTTTGTATCAATTCAATTACGAGTTTGGCATGAACGCCCAATCGTCAGACCTATTATGTCTGTCAGGTTGAAGAAAATAAACCCACCACTCAAACAACACGAAACATCAATATGCAGATATTACTTTCCTGTTCAAAAGATATGACCGATGCCCCATCGGTAATTACTCAACGAACAACTGTCCCACGTTTTCAGCGGGAAGCTGAGCAAATTGCTGTCAATATGATGAAATACGATGTTGACGAGTTAGTTCAAATACTGAAGATCAACCGTGAATTGGGTACCCTTAACAAGATGAGATATACCACATTCCTAGATCCTCTACCACTACAGCCGGCCATCTTTGCACACACCGGCATCGCTTATAAGCAGCTTCATGCAGAACAGATGACCAATCTACAACTAGACTTTGCCCAAAGTCATCTATGGATTACGTCGTTTTTATATGGATTGCTTCGTCCGCTCGATGGTATCAAAAGCCACCGTTTGGAAGGATCTGTGCGGCTTCCCGAATATGATGACCGACAGTTGTTTACTTTCTGGAGGCCATTATTGACGGATGTGCTGATTGATTCTGTGAAAGCCGACGATGGCATTTTACTTCATCTCGCTAGCGCTGAGATGAAAGGCTTGTTTGACTGGAAAAGAGTAAAGCGCGAAGTCACTGTGGTTGAGCCAAAGTTTACTACGATTCATCATGGCAAACAGAAGACAATTGTGGTTTATGTCAAAATGTGCAGGGGTGCCATGACGCGGTTTGTTATCGAAAAACAACCAAGAGACATCGAACTTTTGAAAACATTTGATTTTGAAGGTTTTACCTTCGATCCAATTGAAAGCAACAACGACCAAATGGTATTCACCTTAGAAGCTACATGATATCAACGGAACTAACTGTTCGTATTTCCAAGACTAGCTATTAAAGACAATATTCAACACAATAGCAAAGATTCCTTCCTTGATTTAGCGAGGACTGCTTTTCATCCATTGATAGCAATAGTTTTTCTTGGTTAGATCTGTTTTTTTTCGTACTTTTGTCCATTCGTTAACACTGCATTATTCCAAAAATTAAGATGAACGACAACACAATAGACAACGACATAATCGAAGGCGAAGAGGAAATACAGCCTGAGCAGCACTCTGACTATAAACCGACAGACCGTTTTGATGCCACAGCCGTTCATCATCTGAGTGGCATGTACAAAAGTTGGTTTCTCGATTATGCATCATATGTCATCCTTGAAAGAGCGGTTCCCAATATCGAAGACGGCTTGAAACCCGTACAACGACGTATCCTTCATTCGATGAAACGCATGGACGACGGTCGATACAACAAAGTGGCTAATATTGTAGGGCACACCATGCAGTTCCATCCACACGGGGATGCCTCCATCGGTGACGCTTTGGTCCAGATGGGGCAAAAAGACCTATTGATAGACACGCAGGGCAATTGGGGGAACATCCTTACAGGCGACCGTGCTGCAGCACCAAGATATATCGAGGCAAGACTGTCAAAATTTGCATTAGATGTGGTATTCAATCCCAAAACTACTCAATGGCAGCTAAGCTATGATGGGCGCAACAAAGAACCCGTGTCACTACCGGCCAAATTCCCATTATTGCTGGCTCAGGGTGCTGAGGGCATTGCTGTAGGATTAAGTTCAAAGATACTTCCACACAACTTGAACGAGATTTGCGATGCCGCCATTAGCTATTTGAAAGGAGAAGAATTTCATCTTTATCCCGATTTTCCTACAGGTGGCAGCATCGATATTGAAAAATACAATGACGGTCAACGTGGAGGCAGCTTGAAAGTTAGAGCTAAAATAGAAAAGATGGACAGTAAGACACTGGTCATCAAACAAATTCCTTTTAGCAAAAATACCACAACTTTGATTGATTCTATTCTTAAGGCAATTGAAAAAGGAAAGATCAAAGCAAGGAAAGTTGACGACAATACGGCAGCAGAAGTAGAGATTCAAGTCCATCTTGCCCCTGGTGTAAGCAGCGACAAGGCTATCGATGCCCTGTACGCTTTCTCTGATTGTGAAATCAACATATCACCAAACTGTTGTGTCATTGAAGAGAATACACCAAAATTTCTAACCGTCAGCGACGTATTGGCACATAGCGTTGATAATACTATGGGACTGCTGCGGCAAGAATTACAAATCAGAAAAGACGAATTGTTTGAGCAGTTGTTCTTCGCTTCTCTAGAAAAAATTTTCATTGAAGAACGCATTTATAAAGACAAACCGTTTGAAGAAGCCAAAGATTTAGACACAGCAGTCAAGCACATTGATACCCGATTGACTCCTTTCAAGCCGAATTTTATCCGCGAAGTTACCCGCGATGACATTCTTAGATTATTGGAAATCAAGATGCAACGCATTTTGAAATTCAACAAAGACAAAGCTAATAACTTTATCGCCAATATAAAATCCGAAATCAAGAACATCGACAACGATTTAATGCACATGATAGATGTCACCAGTAACTGGTTTAAATTTATCAAGGATAAATATGGAAAAGATCATCCTCGGCTGACAGAAATCAAGAGCTTTGACACCATTGAAGCAACAAAGGTAGTGGAAGCAAACGAAAAGTTGTATATCAACCGTCACGAGGGCTTTGTTGGTACAGGGCTAAAGAAAGATGAGCTGGTATGTAACTGTTCAGATATCGACGATATCATTCTCTTTTACAAAGACGGAAAATACAAGGTCATCAAGGTTGCAGACAAGATTTTTGTCGGTAAAAATGTGATTCATGTACAGGTATTCAAGAAGAACGACCGGCGCACAATCTATAATGTTGTTTACCGTGACGGCAAGCAGGGATGGTATTTTATCAAACGTTTCAATGTCACCAGCATTACTCGTGACAAAGAATATGACTTGACACAAGGTGTTCCTGGGTCGAAAGTAATATATTTTAGTCCCAATCCGAATGGAGAAGCTGAAGTTATCAAGATAACGCTCGACCCCGACCCAACAAAGATCAAGCAGAATATTTTTGTAGAAAAAGACTTTTCTGAAATACTGATTAAAGGAAGGGATGCAAAAGGCAACTTGCTGACGAAGAAGTCAATACATCGAATCAGCCTGAAGAGTCATGGGCACAGTACCCTTGGTGGAAGAAAGGTTTGGTTCGATCCTGATGTGAATCGGATCAACTATGAAGACCATGGACGTTTTCTGGGTGAGTTCAACGATGGCGAATCAATATTAGTCGTACTGAAAAATGGAGATTTCTATATTACGAATTTTGATCCTAGTAACCATTACGAACCCAACATTCAGGTATTGGAGAAATGGGATAAGAATAAGGTGTGGACGGCCGTTGTATACGATGCCGACAACCAGAAATACCCATATGTAAAGCGTTTCCAGATGGAAGCCATCAAAAAAAAGCAAAACTACATTGGAGAAAATCCCAACAACGAGTTAATTCTGTTGACCGACCAAGTCTATCCTCGCCTATTGGTAACATTCGGTGGAAATGACGCATCCCGTTTGCCACAGGAAATAGATGTTGATGAGTTTATATCTGTCAAGGGGTTTAAAGCCAAAGGCAAGCGCATCACAACTTGGGAGGTTGCCAGCATTGAAGAACTGGCACCAACCCGTTTTCCTGAAGCAACGTCAGAGGACGAGGATAGCAGTAATGAAACTTTTGAAGAAGATGAATTTGTTGACGACCATTCCGAAGATCTAGATCCAGATTCAGGAAAGAGTCAACAGCAAATCATTGACGAAATGACTGGTCAGCTGGACTTATTCGGTGATGAAGAGCTGGACGAGAAATAATGTTTCCATGCGGCTATCCGTACTGGTTGGCGTGCTGGTCATCAACTTGATACCCCTTCGGGCTCAAGAAGATACCCTGCGTTCTGATAAAATGACGACTAGTGTCAAAATGCTTGGGCTTGGTCACATTAACGTCCTTGATACATACCTGTCTCCAGAAAGTTATACTGGCACCGATTTTCATTATCTCTCCCATACAACTTACGACAAGATTGGAAGCAAAATCTCCCGTCAATTTGTCCAACAAGGCAGCTTTGCTTATCTCAATGAAAGGTCTCTAAGAGCAAATGAACTGTTTGCCATGTATCAGTTGTCGTATGGATGGCATTACAATTGGTTCTTTATGGAACGTCGCCTCAACTTGAAAGTCGGGGGATTGATACAAGGGCATGCTGGCGTTTTGTACAATATGCGGAATTCTAACAATCCCATTCAAGCCAAACTGGGTGTAAACATTGCCCCTTCCGCCGTTGTATCATGCCGATTCAAAGTATTGAATCAGTCATTCATGGCTCGTTACGAAGCGGAAGCTCCATTGCTTGGACTGATGTTTTCGCCCAATTACGGTCAATCGTATTATGAACTTTTTTCGAATGGCAACTACGATCACAACCTTGTACCCACCTATATTGTAAACGCACCTTCTTTCACACAGATGTTTACAATCGATTTTTCTTTGTTGAAAACCACTGTCAGGGTCGGGTATCTTGGGATTGTCGACCAGTCAGACGTTAATCATTTGAAATTTCATTCCTATTCGCATATGCTCATATTGGGTGTAGTAAAGACATTTAACTTGATACATATCCGCCCATGAAACAATCTCTCTTGGCATTCATCTGCCTGATATTATTTTCAAGTTGCGTGGTTGAACCAACTTACGAAAACTCACCTAAGGGAAACATGGAAGCCTTATGGAAAATCATGGACGAGCACTACTGTTTTTTTGATGAGAAGAACATCAACTGGCAAGCGGTGAAAGTACGCTACGAAAAGCAGATTGACGAAAAGATGAATGATCAACAGCTATTTGAAGTATTGACAAACATGCTAGGCGAACTAAAAGACGGACATGTCAATCTCTCAACAGGGTTCGATTATGGACGATACTGGAAATGGTTCGAAAACTATCCATCCAACTTTAGTGACAGCTTGGTAAACAAATATCTTGGTACAGATTACCGCATCTCTTCGGGTATGAAATACCGTATTTTGGATGATAACACTGGATACATCTATTGCGAGACTTTCGAAAATGACTTTGGGGCTGGGAATTTGAATGATATCTTATATTATCTGGCACCCTGTAAAGGACTGATCATCGACATCAGAAACAATGGAGGTGGGCTGATGACATCGGCAGAAGAACTTGCAGCTCGCTTTACAAACGATGCAATCCTGGTGGGATATATGCAACATAAAACCGGCACAGGGCATCAAGACTTTTCACCATTACAAGAACAAATATTAAAGCCAAGCAAAGGTATGCGATGGCAAAAAAAAGTAGTTGTCTTGACGAACAGAAGTGTATTCAGTGCCGCGAACGAGTTCGTAAAATACATGCAGCAGTGTCCTAATGTGACGGTTGTTGGCGATCGTACTGGCGGAGGTGCTGGATTACCATTCTCCAGTGAGCTGCCCAATGGCTGGAGTGTTCGGTTTTCGGCTTGCCCCATGTATGATAAAAATAAGCAAAGTACGGAATTTGGCATTGATCCAAACCATAAGATTGATTTGAAAGATAGTGACCTAAAACACGGAATTGATACGATAATAGAATTTTCACGCAATCTTTTGTAACAGATTCATTGTTTTTTGGATAAAAATATTTATCTTTGTTACATGAAAGATTTTAAAGGAAACCCACTTATCCTTGGCGACAAGGTTATTTTTACAGACTCTTTTTCAAGATTGATGGAAGGAAGTGTGGTCGGATTTTATGGAAAGATGATTCATATATCGCCACTCAAAAATCAGTCTGGGCACTCAAAAACAGTGCAGTCATCAGCAGTCATGAAATATCCGAACGATAATCCTGACTAAAATGTGATAAAGAAGTCAAACATTCTGTAACAGTCATCATGACAATTTAATCATGATGTTTTAGACATATGCGATCTATTTTGTTCACCTTGAATAAGATTTTTACACGGTATTCACTGAGAAAATTTACGTAAAAAACATATTGGTGATCCAGTTCAAAAAAAATATCTGATAATGAATCAGTTTCTTTTGAATTAATTTTATTATCTTTGCAGCTCAATCAAGCGCTCGTGGCGAAATTGGTAGACGCGCTAGACTTAGGATCTAGTGTTTTACGACGTGTAGGTTCGAGTCCTATCGGGCGCACCACGAATAAAAATCCGAAACTCATTCCATGTAGAGCTTCGGATTTTTTGATTCAGTTGACAGAATTCAAAAGATTGTTTATGCCAACCGAATTCCGCCTTCTTCAATAACGATTAGTCGCTTTCTGTATAAGTCGCCAATCGCCTTCTTATACGTTTTCTTGCTTACCTGAAAACGGCGTTTGATATCTTCTGCATCGCTTTTATCGCCTAAATCACAGAAACCATTGTTATTTTTAAGATATTCGAGCAACGATTCTGAGAAATTTTCAGTTTGCTTACGTCCCATTTGTTGAAGGGTCACGTCAATCTTTCCATCCTCGCGCACATTCTGGATATAGCCTTTCATTCTATCACCGGTGAATATCCTTTTGAAGATCTGATCCTCGTATGCTAATCCTGGATATTGATTGTCGATAATGACCTTAAAGCCCAAGTCTGTCTTTTGCCATACCAGCAGATCAACCTCATCCCCTTGATTATATTCTGCAACGCGATCCGAGAAGAAATGCTCTACCTTGGCAGAAGCAACAATCCGGTAACTTTCTTCATCCATATAGACATAAACGATGTAGCTTTGTCCAATTTCCATGTGTCTTTTCTGTTCTCTGAACGGGCAGAACAAATCTTTCATCAACCCCCAGTCCAAAAAAGCCCCATATTCGTTGACCCATGAGCATTTCAGAAAGGCGAAATCGCCCACTTTTGCTAAGGGAATCTCGGTCGTAGCGACCAATCGTTCGTCCTGATCGAGATAGATAAACACATCTATTTGGTCTCCAATACTACAATTCTGAGGAACATATCTTTGGGGAAGCAGAATCTCTCCTTCTTCTCCTCCATCGAGGTATAAACCAAAATCGACTTCTTTGACAATGGTTAATCGATTAAAGTCACCTAATTTAACAAATTCCTTAGGATGCATGTTCTGCATAGAATCATTGTCATTGATTTGAAATTGGGATTCATTATTCATAAACTTATTATTTTTTTCAGATTATTCGGCAAAATATCTTGCCTGACTATTGCTGAGTGGCATCAGCTGATTCACCGTCAACATGCACTTGTTGTTCTAATGAGATGGTATCTACATCGACCAACTTGCCATCTTTCATGTGGATGGTTCTATCAGTCAATGCAGCCAATCCCTCATCATGCGTTACAATCACGAAAGTTTGTCCAAATTGATCTCGCAAATCAAAAAACAGCTGATGCAGTTCGCTTTTATTCTTCGAGTCAAGACTGCCACTGGGTTCGTCGGCTAAAATCACACTAGGACTATTCACCAAGGCCCGGGCAACAGCAACCCTTTGTTTCTCTCCACCAGACAATTGGTTTGGTTTGTGACTTGCCCGCTGGCTCAACCCCATAAAATCGAGCAACTTTTGCGCCTGTTGTTTGGCTTCACTATAACTCTTTCCGGCTATAAAGGCAGGGATCATAACGTTCTCAAGCGCTGTAAATTCGGGCAGGAGCTGATGAAATTGAAAAACAAATCCTATGTGTTGGTTACGAAAATTGCTCAGCTTCGACATAGAGAGACTACTAACTTCTATGCCATCAACGACAACTTCTCCCTGGTCGGGCTTATCCAACGTTCCAATAATTTGGAGCAATGTCGTCTTGCCAGCACCACTGGGACCTACAATACTTACGACCTCTCCTTTTTCAACATGAAGATCTATACCCTTCAATACCTGAAGATTACCAAACGATTTTGTTACACCTTTAATATCGATCATATCTAATATTCTATCAAATGGAATTTCTATTTATTCATTTTCTTCCGAATCCATTCTTCAATGGCTTCGTAAGCACTACGATCTTCAGCATGTCGGGGCTCTACGTAAGTCATCGTTTCGACTTCGTCACCCAGCTGATCGGGGAAAACGATCATAAGATTTGTACCTGAGAAATAATTTTCCAATTCTTCAGGCAAACGATCTAATGCCGATTTATATGAAATGGTCCCTTTTCGTGCCGTTATCACGATTAAGAGATGATCCTTGGCAATCGTTGATGCCAACTTCGGAAATTCGATCCAATGAGCCATAACGTCGAATTCCAAACGTAGGCTTGACCGGGTCTTCTGAAAATATTCCTGGATGACAGCAAGCGTGTCCTGGCGACAGTGGAAAATCATCCTACAGTCAAGGTTCTCTCCCACTCTGCCTAAGCGCTCCAACCAACGATAAAACCCAACTTCATATTGCGCTCTGGAAGGTACTGCAACATGAATAGCACGTATGGTATTAGTGGGTTGGTTAAAACGGGCCATGATAATCTGTCTTCTCAATCCGGTAAACAAATTTTGATGAAACTCTCCCCAAAACTTATTTGAAATGTCATGATGCGAATGAAGGCCGATGATAATTTCGGATGCTTCGCTTTCATTGAACGTATGAATAATGGCAGTGGCAATGTTATTCGATATTCTTACCTGAGTCTGCATCATTACTCCCATAGAATTGGCAAACTTTGTAAGCTGATCTAGCAACCTACGCCCCTTCTCCAGATTCTGCTTGGTATCCTTGTCTTCATACACAATGTTAACACCAACAAGTCCTCTATTCAGCTTTTTATTACGCATCATAATAGCCAGGCCCATTAGATTATTGGCAATTTCTGGATATTTCATCGGAATTAGAATTCTTTCATCATCCACCTTGTCTTTTACCCGCGGACGATTCCAGTTAGACAAAACCATCTTTTGCGCGGCATTCTCCGTACGGAAGGAACTGAAAATACAGGTTACAAGAATCAGGATAATGGTTCCGTTGAGAATATTTTCATTCAACAACCGGTCTCCATTGGGTAAAATCAAACGAAATCCAACCATCACTGCAGCCAGGGTAGCGCCAGCCTGTGCATTACTCAGTCCAAAAATCATCTCACGCTCCAACGCCTTCAATCCAAAAATCTTTTGAGTTGCCAATGATGCAAGCCATTTGCTCGTCAAGGCTACTAGTATCATGACACCAGCAACCAGCAATGCTCCCCACCCACTGAAAAGTATCTTAATATTCACAAGCATACCTACCCCTATCAGGAAATAAGGGATAAAGATTGCATTACCTACGAACTCGAGATTAGTCATGAGTCTTGAGACCTTCGGAATATATCGATTGAGCACCAAACCCGTGACAAATGCGCCAAGGAGCCCTTCCAGATGGATGAGTTCCATTAAGATCGCACCGAAGAAAGTCAGCACCAGAACAAAGATAAACTGAATGACATGACTGTCGTAACGCCTAAAAAAGGTTCTTGCCATCCTTGGAAAGAAAAAGATAATGATAAAAAACACCACACTCACCTTAATCAACAATTCAATCCAAAACAAGCCGGATATCTCTCCTTTGAACGAGCCTACAATGACAGCCAGTACTAACAGTGTCAGGGTATCGGTAATGGCTGTGGCGCCAACAGCAATCGTTACGCTACGTTCTTCTGACAACCCAAATTTCATGATTGTAGGGTAGGCTATCAAGGTATGTGAAGCATACATACTAGCCAGCAAGATAGAGGTTAGTACACCATATTGCAGGAAGTTTCTATTGACAAAAAAGCCAATCATCATCGGAATGGCAAAAGCCAAGATACCATGGGTATAGGCCTTGGTCTGGTTTTTTCGAAAGTCTTCCATATTCATTTCCAAACCAGCCAAAAGCATAATAAAATACAAACCTACGTTGCCAAAGATATCAAAAGAGCTGTCTTTCGCCAAAAGGCCCAATCCATGAGGGCCTACCACAACCCCGGCAAGTATCATTCCAATGATATGTGGTATGCGCAATTTACCCGTTACGATAGGTGCTAAAAGAACTATTAGCATCACTACAAAGAATATCAATGTGGGATTGGTTATGGGGAACAATTGGGTTAGGTAATCCATGAATATTTCAGCCTAATGGTTTTGTTTACAAAGTTACTGAAATCTGATGGATTTTTTCGAAAAAGCGATTGATTAAATTTGAATTTATATGAAGTAATCTGCAGAAAATTAAAGTCAAGGCAAATGCCAGCTACTCCAAAGGCAAAAAAAAGAAAATCCGTATTGACCGACTTTCAAAACCTCAGCATCGATCAATACAAATAATTCGGGCTACAAAGCTGTTATCATCACAAATAGTATTCTATCATACCGTTGATGGCCAACTTAAAAAAAACATCCTCGATTTTGGACACCAACCTTGCCTATCCTTCAAGATATCCGTCTTGATTCACTCGTCTGCAGCAACGTTTTATCAAATAGTTTGACCATGTGCACAATATGATGCAAATTGTTCGTCGATATCAATGAAATTGCAAGGCAATATCATGCAGTTTGCCGGGCAAAATGGGCCTAATAGCCAAACGGTAACATTGCCGAAGAGACAGGTATGATAGACATTCTGTAGTTTGCTTTCATCGCCAACATATGCGAAAGTGTAAGCATCATTTGGATGATATTTGAATCTATCTGATAAAAAAAAGTCGGACCCTAGCATTTATTATCGATTAATTTGTATTTTTGTAACGTTATCAAAAGGATAAATTTACAATTTAAGAATATGAGAGTAGCGATTGTTGGCGCCAGTGGTGCCGTTGGTCAGGAGTTTTTACGAATTTTAGCCGAGCGCAATTTCCCAATTGACGACCTCGTCTTATTCGGGTCAGAACGCAGTGCGGGAAAATCTTATCCATTCAAAGGTAAAGAATATATCGTCAAACTTTTACAGCATAATGACGATTTTAAAGATATCGACGTAGCCTTTGTTTCTGCGGGTGGAGGAACTTCTAAAGAATTCGCTGACACCATCACAAAATATGGTACAGTAATGATAGACAACTCCAGCGCTTTCCGAATGGACGAAAATGTACCATTGGTGGTTCCAGAGGTAAACGCTGAAGATGCACTGAACCGTCCACGCAACATCATAGCTAACCCCAACTGTACCACCATCATGATGGTAGTAGTACTAAAGCCCATTGAAGAGTTAAGCCATATCAAACGTGTGCATGTGTCGTCATATCAAAGCGCCAGTGGTGCCGGAGCAGCTGCCATGGCAGAGGTTCAGCAACAATACAAGGAGTTGGTAGAAACAGGTGAAGTTAAGACGATTGATAAGTTTCCTCACCAATTGGCTTATAATGTCATTCCCCAAATCGATGTATTTACAGACAATGGATACACAAAAGAGGAGATGAAAATGTTCAACGAGACCCGAAAAATCATGCACTCGGATATCAAGACAAGCGCTACATGTGTTCGTGTTTCATCATTACGCTCACACTCTGAATCTGTTTGGATGGAAACGGAAAGACCTTTGTCGGTAGAAGAAGTTCGCCATGCCGTAGCAGACGCCCCAGGCTGCATCTTGAAAGACGATCCAAGTACCGGATTATATCCCATGCCATTGGAATCGGCAGGACATGATGACGTATATGTAGGACGTGTTCGAAAAGACTTGAGTGATGTAAATGGTTTGACTCTTTGGCTCACGGGAGATCAGATTCGCAAGGG
>CALNBT010000044.1 GCA_937874345.1 uncultured Prevotella sp. | reverse complement strand
TCTTCGAGAAGAAATTTGTTGGTGTAGCCTTTCTTGCTTTTTGCGACCTCTTCAGGGGTGCCTATGGACAAAATCTGACCGCCGTTGCGACCACCTTCCGGACCCATGTCGATGATGTAATCTGCCAGTTTGATAACATCGAGGTTGTGTTCAATGATGATGACGGTGTTGCCGCGGTCTACCAGCTTCTGCAACACATCCATCAAGATGCGGATATCCTCAAAATGAAGTCCGGTAGTAGGCTCGTCAAGGATGTAAAGCGTTTTCCCGGTATCGCGTTTCGCCAATTCGGTAGCCAGTTTTACACGCTGGCTTTCACCACCCGAAAGCGTTGTTGAAGGTTGACCCAGTTTGATATAGCCCAATCCCACATCCTGAATGGTCTTGATCTTTTGCAGGATATTCGGTACAACTTCGAAAAATTCCACCGCCTGATTGATGGTCATATCGAGCACATCGGCGATGCTCTTGCCCTTGTATCGTACCTCGAGTGTTTCTCTGTTGTATCGCTTGCCATGACAAACCTCGCAAGGGACCATCACGTCGGGTAGAAAGTTCATTTCGATGGTCTTGTACCCATTGCCACTACAGGTTTCACAACGACCTCCCTTGACATTGAACGAGAACCGTCCTGGCTTGTAACCGCGAATCTTGGCTTCGGGCAGGTTGACAAACAACGATCTGATGTCGCTGAACACGCCGGTATAGGTGGCCGGATTGCTGCGTGGCGTACGCCCCAATGGACTTTGGTCTACGTTGACCACTTTGTCAACATTGTCAATACCCTCGATAGAATCGTATGCCATTGGTTTCTTCAACGAGCGATAGAAATAGTGGGAGAGGATAGGCTGCAGGGTTTCGTTGATGAGTGTCGACTTACCTGAGCCTGAGACGCCTGTCACAACAATCAGCTTGCCCAAGGGAAATTCGATATCGATGTTCTTGAGGTTATTGCCTTTGGCACCCTTGATCCAAATGCTCTTGCCGTTGCCTTTCCGTCGCTTGGCCGGCACCTCGATGGCCTTTCTGCCGTTGAGATAATCGGCTGTGATGGTATCTTTCTGCAACATCTCTTCGGGCGTTCCCTGAAATACCACCTCACCGCCTTTGCGTCCGGCGCGTGGTCCGATATCCACGATATAGTCGGCTGCCAGCATCATATCTTTATCGTGTTCTACAACGATAACGGTATTGCCCAAATCACGCAATTCCTTGAGTGATTTGATCAAGCGTTCGTTGTCACGTTGATGAAGTCCGATGCTGGGCTCGTCCAGGATATACAGCACGTTGACCAACTGAGAACCAATCTGTGTGGCCAGTCTGATGCGCTGACTTTCGCCACCAGAGAGCGAATACGACGGACGATTGAGTGAAAGATAGTCGAGACCTACCTCCAACAAAAATGCAACACGGGTCTTCAGCTCTTTCACGATCTCTGTGGCGATGGTTCGCTGTTGAGGCTCCAGATGTTCTTCTACCTCGGTGAGCCACTGCTTGAGATCGCTGATATCAAGGTTAGCCACCTCAGAAATATTACTGTCCCACACTTTATAGGAAAGCGATTCGCGTTTCAGCCGCATGCCATGACACTCGGGACATTGAACGGTAGCCAGAAACTGGTCGGCCCATTTCTGTCCTGCTGAGGAGTCATCATTTTCCATGACCGTCTTGAGATACTTCACGATCCCGTCAAAAGAAACAAAATAGTCGCTCGTCGTGTGCACCAGTTCTTTGGCAATCTTGATGTTTTCCAGGCTGCCATACAGAATCTCGTTGACCACATCTTCAGGGATATCCTTGAAAGGAGTCTTGATATCGAGTTCGTATCGGTGCAGGATGGCATCTATTTGCCAGAAAATCATCTGGTTTTTGTATTTACCCAACGGAATGATTGCACCTTCGTAGATGCTGAGTTTGTCGTTGGGGATGACTTTTTTCAAGTCAATCTCGTTGACAAAACCAAGTCCTTTACAGTGAGGACATGCCCCTTCAGGCGAATTGAACGAGAAGATGTTGGGAGCGGGTTCGCCATAGGAGATACCACTGACGGGGTCCATCAGTTGCTTGGAGAAATTGCGCACCTGTCCGGTATTCTTATCCATGATCATAATCACGCCGTTGCCCTGCTTCATCGCGATCTGAACCGTCTTTCTAAGTCGTTCATCATCTTTTTCGTGAACCTGAAGCTTGTCGATAACCACCTCGATATTGTGGTTCTTGTAGCGGTCTACCTTCATGCCTCTTGTAACTTCCAAGATTTCTCCATCCACACGAACGTACAGGTATCCCTTGCGACGCATGCTGTCGAAAAGCTCACGATAGTGGCCCTTACGCTGGCGGATCAGAGGAGAAAGAATGTAGATGTTCTGGCCGGTATAGTCAGTGAGAATCATCTCGAGCACCTGTTCTTCGGTATATTTCACCATCTTTTCGCCCGACAGATAACTGTATGCCGTACCGGCCCGCGCAAAGAGCAGACGCAGGTAATCGTATATTTCGGTGGTGGTGCCTACCGTAGAGCGGGGATTTTTATTGGTTGTCTTTTGTTCGATGCTGATAACGGGCGACAATCCGGTGATCTTGTCTACATCGGGGCGTTCCATATTGAGAAGGAAGTTGCGGGCGTAGGCTGAAAAAGTCTCAATATACCGTCGTTGTCCTTCGGCAAAGATCGTGTCAAAAGCCAACGACGACTTTCCCGAACCAGAAAGTCCGGTAATGACGGTCATGGAGTTGCGTGGAATTTCGACATCAATGTTTTTGAGATTATGTACGCGGGCTCCCCAGACGTTAATCTTTTCGTCTTCGCGAGCCAATGTTTGATTGCTCATCCTGCTTGTTTTTATTATTTTATTGTCGAACCACCATTCTCTAAATAGCCTCTTAGCAGATTGACGTCTGTCCTGATATTGAAATTCCTACCATCGGCTCCTTTTGCCTTCACCAGACAAAAGTAAACACCTTCCTTTACATCTTTACCCTGATATGTGCCATCCCATCCCAAAGCAGGATTCGTCCACTCAAACAGTTTCTGGCCCCATCGGCTGAAAATGTATGCGTGGAATTCAATCAGACTGTGCCATCCCGATTTGGCTTTGTAGATATCGTTGATTCCATCGCCGTTGGGTGAGAAGGCATTGGGCATTTCGAGCTTGCTCTCAGAGATAGAGACGGTAATGGGAGGGGCTTCCTTCCAATAGTCTTCCTGGTATTTTATGACCTGGTCGCCTTTCGTAAAAGTGGCATACAGCACAATATGATGTGCTCCAGAGGTGGTAAACGTCACCTCGGTATCCTGCTCATAACGAATCAGATAAGGGGTATCTTTCCCTTCCATCGTGAACCGCCATTCATAATAGGGCGTCCATCCTTCAGCATTTGTAGGATTGGCACTGAACTTTGCCTTGAGAGGAGCAGAACCGCTGAATTCAGTCAACGGCTCGGTTGTCTCGCCTTCAACGGTCGTAAATATGGCGGAGGGACTGATTGTGGGCTCACTTTGTGCCTGCGCTTGTAGTGAGACAAACAATGTGATGGCCCAAATCATCAAGAATTTTATTTTCATAAGTTTATCCTATCTTATGCAAAGAGAATAAAAGCCTATGACAAAGAAAATGAATTCTGGTGTCAAGGCGCATCCAATCTTATGCAAAGATAATAAAAGATTAATGATTAAGTGAGAGGCATTAGATATTTTTTTGTAAATTTGCAGATGGATATACAATAAGAAAGTATTCAAATGAGTCATATTTCGAGATCGTTTTTATGCGTATTTTTGCTGCTTCTCAGCATGGATTCCTTTGCCCAGGTGAACAAATGGCGTGATATTTACGCGGCCAAGAAGCAAGATACAGTTTTCGGCATTGCCAAAAAGTACGGGCTAAGTGTCGATCAGTTGATGGAAGCCAACCCTGAAATGAAGATCGAGGGTTATCAATTGAAAAAGGGAGAAACGGTGTTCATCCCCTTTGTCCAGAAAGAACCTGTAGTGCCTACAACTCCTGTGGTGGTGAATGTTCCTGCACAAAAAGAAGCAGACATTGCCAAACGGGCTATCCGTATAGGCGTCATGTTGCCGTTGCACGATGTGGATGGCGACGGAAAACGCATGGTTGAATTTTATCGAGGCATGCTCATGGCGTGTGATGATCTGAAACGTGAGGGCATCTCTACCGACATCCATGCCTGGAATGTCCCCAACGATGCGGATATCCGACAAACATTACTGGACCAAAACGCAAGCAAATGCGATATTATCTTTGGTCCTTTGTATTCGAATCAGGTGAAATATTTGGGAGATTTTTGCAAAACCAATCATATCAAACTGGTCATTCCTTTCTCGATAGAGGGAGGAGATGTGGCACAAAACAGTCAGATTTTCCAAGTTTATCAGTCGGTCGATCAACAAAACAATGATGCCATCCGTGCGTACCTAGATCGTTTTTCAAGCTATCACCCCGTTTTTATCGATTGTAACGATACAACCAGCAAGAAAGGTATCTTCACCTTTGGATTGAGAAAACAACTGGATGAACGCAAAATACCATATAACATCACCAATCTTACATCAAGTGAGACCTATTTTGCCAAGAGTTTCAGCACGACCAAGCCGAATATCGTGATTTTGAATACGAGCCGTTCACCCGAATTAAATGTAGCTTTGGCGAAGATTGACGGTTTGAAGACAGCCAGACCATCATTGTCGATTTCATTGTTCGGATATACAGAATGGCTGATGTATACCAAAGCGTACCTTGACTATTATTTCAAATACGACACATACATCCCGACCGTATCCTATTACAACCCACTTTCACCACAGACACAGCAGCTGGAGTTGAACTATCGCCGATGGTTCAACGAAGACATGAGGGTTGCCATTCCTCGTTTCGCATTGACGGGCTACGATCAGACGCAGTTTTTCTGCCGTGGGTTGCATGCTTATGGAAAGGCTTTCACAGGCAATCAGACCGAAAATTCGTATATTCCGTTGCAAACACCTCTTCATTTTGAGAAGGTTGGTAACGCCGGCATGCAGAATAATCACTTCATGCTGATACACTATAAGCCAGATCACATGATTGAAAGCATCTCTTATTCATTTACATCACAGACGAAATGAAGCATAAATCTTTGATGGCCGCCGTGTTGATGCTGCTTCCGCTTAGTCTCTTTGCGCAGGTTGGCGAGCATCGCAACGATTTTTCCATGGGCGTTAATGGCGGTTATGCGTTGAGCAACGTTGGATTTTTACCGAAAGTTACGCAGGGATGGCATGGTGGAATGACCGGAGGACTGTCATTTCGTTATGTGTCTGAGAAATATTTCAAGACCATCTGTTCTATCTATGGCGAGGTAAATTATGCGCAAGTTGGATGGAAAGAGAAAATCGTAACCTTGAAAGACCAGCCTGTTATCAATGCAACTACCGGACTGGCAGAGAAATACAGCCGAACAATCAACTATGTTCAGGTGCCCATCTTTGCCCATCTGGCATGGGGAAAGGAACAAAAGGGCATGAATTTTTTCTTTGAAGCGGGTCCGCAATTCGGCTTTATGTTAAGTGAAAGTACCCAAATGAATTTCGATCTGACCCAAATCAATCTCGTGGATCGTGCCAACAGCGAAACAACCCAATACAAGATGCCGGTTGAAAATAAATTTGACTACGGCATTGTCGCGGGGTTGGGGATGGAATATTCAGTGCCCAAAGTGGGACACTTCTTGTTAGATGCCCGCTATTATTATGGCTTGGCCAATATTTATGGCAATTCAAAAAGAGATTATTTCGCTACGTCGAACCTGACAAATATTGTTGTGAAAGTATCTTACCTCTTTGATATAAGTAAAACTAATATAAAATAATAAATTTATGTTTGAAAATCAACCTAAAGGTCTCTTTGCATTGGCATTAGCCAACACCGGCGAAAGGTTTGGCTATTACACCATGCTCGCCATCTTTACATTATTTATGCAAGCGAAATTCGGATACAACGAAGGCGAAGCCGCCGGAATTTATTCAGCGTTTCTGGCTGGTGTTTACTTTTTACCCTTGATAGGTGGAATGCTTGCTGATAAGTTCGGTTTTGGCAAATGTGTCATCTCGGGCTTCATTGTCATGTTTATTGGTTATCTTTTACTCTCTGTTCCGAGTGCAGCCGACACGGTGGGCTATTGGATGATGATTGGAGCCTTAACGCTGATAGCCATTGGAACAGGCCTCTTCAAAGGAAACCTTCAGGTGATGGTAGGCAATCTCTATGATGATCCGCGTTACAGTAAAAAGCGTGATACGGCATTTTCGCTGTTTTACATGGCCATTAACATCGGTGCGATGTTTGCTCCTACTGCTGCTACTGCCGTAACGAATTGGATGATGGGTAAAGATGGATTCATTTATGATGGTCGTGTTCCGGCCATTGCGCATCAGATTATGGATGGGACTGCTTCTGAAGCCAATCGTACCTTATTGCAAGGTTTGATAGATCATCATGCCATTGCCACAAACTTTTCCGGAGATTTATTGACATTCTCAAAAGAATATGTCGTTAGTTTGTCACAAGCTTATAATTATGGCTTTGCCATCGCTTGTATTTCTTTGGTGGTCTCTGCGCTGATTTATTTCATCTTCCGTAAGACATTCAAGCATGTTGAGGGACAAAACAAAACGACCACGTCCACAGAGAAATCAGATAAGGCCGTTGAAGTGGAGACAATCTCACCGGCTGAGAGCAAACAGCGTGTTACGGCTTTGATTTTGGTGTTTATCGTTGTTATTTTCTTCTGGATGGCTTTCCATCAAAATGGCTTGACGCTTACCTATTTTGCACGCGACTATACAGCCTCAACGGTTACAGGACTTTCACGTCTGGGCTTTAATGTTTGGAACCTGTCGTTGATTGCCATCTTTATTTATGCCATGTTTTCTTTCTTCCAGTCAAAGACAAGGAAGGGAAAAACCATTGGTGGAGTGATTGCTGCATTCTGTGTTATGGGATTACTATCGATTTATGTTGAAATGGATCAAACCCTGACCATATTGCCACAGCAGTTCCAACAATTCAATCCTTTCTTCGTTGTAGCATTGACCCCCTTCTCGTTACTGTTGTTCTCGTCTTTGGCAGCCAAAGGAAAAGAACCCTCGGCACCTCGCAAAATAGCTTTCGGCATGCTGGTAGCTGCATTGGCTTACTGTCTGCTTTCGTTCGGATCGTTTGGAATGCCGACTCCTGCAGAACTAAAGACCGATGCCAATTTGTTGACTTCTCCGGCAAGTCCCAACTTGTTGATTGGCACCTATCTCGTCTTGACATTCGCCGAATTGCTTTTAAGTCCGATGGGAATCAGTTTTGTCAGCAAGGTTGCTCCTCCAAAGCTCAAGGGGTTGATGATGGGTGGATGGTTTGCCGCCACAGCAGTTGGTAACTATGCCGTACAGATCACTGGCCGTCTTTGGGGTAACCTTCCACTAGTTGTGATTTGGAGCATCCTGATAGTACTCTGTCTGTTGGCCGCTCTCTTTATGTTCACGATGATGAAACGACTTGAAAAGGTTAGCTAACGGGTCTGTCTGAAAAAGAATTAAAAAGGCGCTGCAAGATAATCTCTTGAAGCGCCTTTTTAGTAGGGTAATTGATGTGTCGTATTTTATTCGGCATAGAGCCATATAACCGCTATCACAATCAGCATAGCGATCATGGAAAGCGAATAAAACATTATTTTTCCGATGATTTTTCTTCTTTTACTGGTTAGAAAAGCTTTGCGTTTAATGATTTCAGCCAAATCCAATTCTTCTTCTTGATGATAATGGTGATGGTGATGTTCACGATGCTCTCCCCTTTGTAATTCTTCCATGTCTCTTTAAAATAGTTTGCTCTTTTTTTTATGACATGCAAATATACAGAAATTTTTCATAACAGGGCAACACTTATGACAATAAATTTAATATTTTAATAGATTGCAAAAAGGAAACCAAAACAAATGTCTTGGTTTCCCCTGTTTATAGTTTCGTATGGAACATTAATTTAACTTACAATGTTAAATAGTTTACAGAATGCATTATTTCTCGCATTTTATGACCTAATTGATTTCATATGAAAGGTTTATAAATATTATACAACAATTTGTGTGTAATGCATATTATGCATCGTTAAACTGCTTATATGAATGCAACCGTGAGTCCAGCCATGACAATGCTGACCATCGACATCAACTTGATAAGGATGTTGAGGCTTGGACCGCATGTATCCTTGAAGGGATCTCCAACCGTGTCACCAACGATGGCAGCCTTGTGACATGCAGATCCTTTACCGCCATAGTTGCCTTCTTCGATGGATTTCTTAGCATTGTCCCACGCCCCACCAGCGTTTGCCATGAAGACAGCCAATGTAAACCCCGCAGCCAGACTGCCCACTAATAAGCCTAAAACGCCCGAAACACCTAAAACGATGCCAGTAATGATTGGAATGATGATGGCCAACAGCGAAGGAAGCACCATCTCTTTCTGTGCTGATCGTGTACTGATCTCTACACAACGTCCATAATCGGGCGTTGACTGTCCTTCAAGTATGCCCTTGATCTCGCGGAATTGGCGCCGCACTTCTTCCACCATTTTCCCTGCGGCTCTTCCAACGGCGCCCATTGTCAATCCACAGAACAAAAATGCTGTCATTGCACCGATAAAGGTCCCCACCAAGACTTTGGGGTTCATCAGATTTACCTGGAAGAAATCCATGAACTGGGGCACCGTTGATGAAGAGGGTACAAAAGCATTGCCGGCAGCATCTATAAATTGTTGGCCTCCCTCGACCATCCTTGACATCGCAATTTTGATCTCTTCAATATAAGATGCCAATAAGGCAAGACCGGTGAGAGCTGCCGAACCGATGGCAAATCCCTTGCCTGTGGCTGCGGTCGTGTTACCCAAGGCATCCAGAGCATCGGTACGAAGTCTGATCTCTTCGCCCAATCCGCTCATCTCTGCATTGCCTCCTGCATTGTCGGCAATAGGCCCATAGGCGTCTGTTGCCAGTGTAATGCCCAATGTAGAAAGCATGCCCACGGCTGCAATTCCAATACCATACAATCCGTGGCTGATAGATTCGGCACGCATGCTCATGTCAAACCCGTTAGCGCAGAGATAGCTTAGCATGATGGCAATCGAAACGGTCATTACCGGTATGCATGTGCTGACCATTCCGGTTCCGATACCTTTGATAATGACCGGAGCTGGTCCAAACTGTGAAGAGCTAGCAATGCTCTTGGTGGGTCTATAAGCCTGTGAGGTATAATATTCGGTAGACTGCCCTATGACCACACCTGCTGCAAGTCCGGCGATAACCGAACAGCTGATGCCAACCCAGTTATCGATGCCCAAGAAATACAGAGTCAAAAAGGTAGAGATACCGATCAATAGGGCAGCGGTGTTGGTTCCGGTGCTCAAAGAACGAAGGAGGTCTTTAATGGTGGCATTGTCTTTTGTTCGTACCAGGAAGATTCCGATAAGACTGAGGAAGATGCCCACTGCAGCAATCAGCATGGGTGCTATCACAGCTTTCATCTGCATGGTGCCATTGGCGGTGAAAGCCGTTGCTCCTAATGCAGCTGTTGAAAGGATACTGCCACAGTAACTCTCGTACAAATCGGCTCCCATTCCTGCAACATCACCGACGTTGTCACCCACATTATCGGCGATAGTGGCCGGATTGCGTGGGTCATCCTCTGGGATATCTTCTTCCATTTTTCCAACCAAATCGGCTCCTACATCAGCAGCTTTGGTGAAGATGCCACCACCGACACGTGCAAAAAGCGCTTGAGTAGAGGCACCCATTCCAAATGTCAACATGGTTGTTGTGATGATGATGAGGGAGATCTCACTGCCGGAATAGAATCGTGACAGAATGAGAAACCATGCGGAAATGTCCAAAAGACCGAATCCCACGACAACCAATCCCATGACCGCACCCGATCGAAAGGCGATGCGCAAGCCTTGACTCATACCTTTGCGAGCGGTATTGGCTGTTCTTCCCGATGCATATGTCGCAGTCTTCATGCCGAAGTATCCACACAATCCGCTGAAAAATCCTCCTGTTAGGAAAGCAAATGGTACCCATGGATTCTGTATTTTCATCACATAAGCCATGAATGCAAAAAGCAATGCCAGAATAACAAATACGATCAATACAACTTTGTATTGCTGTTTGAGATACGCCTTGGCGCCTTTACGCACATGTTCAGCAATTTCTCTCATTCGGGGAGTTCCTTCGTCGGCCTTCAACATGGTTTTGTAGAAATGCCAAGCCACCAGTAAGGCAGCAACCGAAGCAATGGGTACAAGCCAGAATACAATAGGAATGTTCATGGTTTTCAAAGTTTTGTGAATAAAATGTGTTTTGGCAAATATAAAAAATAAAAAGGATAAGACGTCGATTCATTTCACTTTTTTTTTTACTTGCGTTGGGGTATCTTGCTTTTTGGGCAATCTGTTGTATCCTTTCCCAGGCATGATACTCCCGGTGTTTTTCTTTCTTGGATCAAACTCAATCATATTGTGTCGCAATAGCAAGCATATTGATCGGCAATTGTCATCCTTTTGTCGAGCAATATGAATGGGTTTGTTGATGGATTATTTTATCGGGTTATCTGTTTTCGTAGATATTGATTTGTAATGGGCATATTCGTACTCATGAACACGATTCGAACCTTTGGCTTTTTGCACATTGGCGTCGCTGGCTTTTCTTCTTTCCCCTTAACGGATATCTTTCATGAGAACGGTCTTTCTTTTTCATTCATCCGAGTTGTAACCACTGTAAAATAAAAAACCGGCAGCCTTGTGACGGGTTACCGGTTATTTTATTTTATGTTGTGGTTGGATCTTAGAATTTAAAATCTACCTGAGCGTCAATAATCGAATAGTTTTGTTTGTCGGCTCCCAGCGAACGGTCGTTGACCAGTGCATATTCGGTCTGCAATTGCAGATTGGGTGTGAGCATGTACGTGAGACCTGCCTCATAATATGTCTTGCTCTTGTTCCATTCTGCTGTAGGACGATACATGTCATAACGTGCTTTAGCGTACAATTTATGTTTGAGAATTGGAGCAATGACCAAAGCATAAGCGCCATCAGCCTTGTTTCCATCTGCATAATTGACCTCTGCATTGGATGCATCTGCGCTGGTTTGATAAACCTGCTTGAATCCATATCCAGTAGAATGGATGTACTCTGTACGGAAGGTCCAATCGTTTATCAGGTACTCTGCCGACAAAGCGTAACGGTCTTGTTGCAAAGAACGAATACCACTCTGCGTCTTTTTAACAGGATTCCCTTGTTGATCGGTTGTCATGATTGGGTTGAATTGATCGTCAACAACCGTCCATGTTCCTTTTCGTGCGTAAGTTCCGGTCCATCCGAACGCACCCAAGCGCATGCCTTTGACGGGCATTACCCATAAGCCGCCTGCGATGTCTTTCCGTTGGTCAACATCACCCATATTGATTCCCTGTCCGTTGAAGACGCCAATTTGATAGGCCAACAGGTCGCGGCCATTATCATTCTTCAAGAAACTGCCTTGAAATTGCAAACCGATGTCACGACCGTTAGAAGCATGTTCGCCCGTGCGGTCATTGAATCCAGACAATTTGAGAACGATTTGCGAATAAGACATGAATCCTTGTTCAATGGGGGCCATCGGATTTTCAAAAGTGAAAGGAACCTTGAATTGTCCTACCTTTACGCGGAAAAAATCATATTTCTGCCATTCTACAAACAAGTCAACCATTCTTGGACTGTTTCCAAGCGTTGCCGTGTTGCCATTAAACTGTAGTTGCATTTTCCAATAGAAATCGTTCTTGATTCTTCCATCAAGCGTGGCACGAAAAAATCTGATGTTGAACGTGTTGGATGGAGCTTCTTTTTGTGAATTGTATTGATACTGAGTCATTCCATAGCCCGATAACTTTACATTATTGAGCCATGCAGGCAGTTTGTCTTGTGCATTGACAGCCATGCAGGTAAATAGACCTAACGCGAAAAATAATCCTTTTTTCATCAGTTTGAATGTTTGATTAAAAAATGTTTGCAATGTGCAAAATTACATATTTTTTTCAATTCTAGTGAATGTATATTTAAATATTGTCAGTATCTGTCATACTTTGTTTGAGGTATCCATGTAAATGCAACGATCAATATATTTTATGCTGAAATAATTTGCCAAATTAAAAAAATAGGTTTACTTTTGCGTTAGTTTAAAACATAGATTAAAGCGCATGAAGAAATTCTTTATACCTATTGTCATGCTGACAATGATGTTGCTCCTCGGTAGTTGTGCAGGTAGTAAAGATGTTCCCTA
>CALNBT010000043.1 GCA_937874345.1 uncultured Prevotella sp. | reverse complement strand
CCTTGGAGAATGAAAGCGGTATCGCTCCAACCATCAGATGTTGTTGTCACAGCTTTCATCATGGCGGCATCAAATGTCTGAATAATCTTCGGAGCTGTTCCATCCCAATCTGCAATAGTGTAAATTCCTCCCCAATTTGCATCATTAATTTGAATTTGTCCTGTTATACCAACAGTCTTATAGACAATTAATTGGGATCCGAGCTTAATTCCAAGTTTCACTAAATCAGACTTCATCATCCGAATCTTTCCGGTTGAATCACCCCATGAGAAATTGAATGGCCAAGTGATAAGACCTGATTGATTTTCATATTTGGCAAATGTCGATAAATCGAATTCTGCAGGCAGAACATCAAAACTTGCACATTCAAAACGTTTACCGGTAAAATCTTCGAGATAGATTTTGTAGCTGCCAGCAGCTGCGGTCTCTGGTACCGTACAAATGATTTCGGTATCAGTTCTAGATGTATATTTCGTAACTTGATACGTTCCGATATAGACATTCTGTACTTTCACAAAGTTTTTACCAATAATTGTGATAGTCTTTCCTGTGCTTGCTCCCGTCGGTGTAACTGATGCAATTGATGGATCGGTAGCAGGTTGAATGGTCAATCCATTTGCGATGTTGATTTCTGATCCATTCTTCAATATTAAGGTAAACCCTGTTCCGGCTGAGGCAGATGGAACTGTCAACCCAATTGCCGTTGCGTTTTGAGCTGTGAATTCACTTACCTTTTGTGCTGTTTCACCAGGGAAAGAAATAGTTGTAACCAAATCGAGATCCGTTCCGCTGATAATCACTTTCTCGCCAGCCATTAAGGATGTCGGGTTGCACATTGTCACCGTAGGCTTTACCAATACGTAAGGAACGCTTACGCTTTTCCCGTTTGCCATGCTCAAAACAATATTGCCATCAATGGCTTTCTCTGGTACTGTCGTTGTTAGTTTAGTAGCCGATGTTGATGTTAGCATGGCATCAGTAGCATTTGGGAAGGCAATACCCGTAACCAAATCTAAATCTTTACCCGAAATTGTCAAGGTCTGTCCATTCTTTACTGGATTGGGATCAACTTTGAGTTCTGTTGGGACAACTGTTTTAATGGAGTCTGTCGTAATGTCAACGCCAGAATAGGTAACTAGAGAAATAACTCCATCTGCAGCTGTTGCAGGAAGAACGAATGATAGACTTGATCCGTTTGATGCTTTCGTGACATCTTTCTCAAGGATGGTTGCACCACCTAGTTTGACAGACTGAATTTGATTAAGTGATGTCCCTGATACAGTGATTGTCTGACCTGCTTTTGGATTTTTGTTTGAAAGAGCCGTAACGGTTGGCAAGTTTACAATTAATGCCTCTGTTGTTTCAATTTCTGTAGGTTCAGTAGCTAAATCGGTAAGCAATAATTTACCAGATTTAGCCTTTAAGGGTATAGCAACTTGAATTGTATATCGGTCATGAGAAACAAATTGTGCCTCCTTAACAGTGTCTTGACCTGCAAAAACAACTCCATGCAATAAGTTTAGATAATCACCTTTTATCGTTACTACATCGCCAACATTCCCTGTAAGGTTTCCGTCTTGATTGATATAGAACTTTGAAAGAACAATATCTTCACGGTAGGTAATCGGGGTAATCGTTTCAATGATTCCGCCCTTTGCCGTGACGAGCTTAACGATACCTTTTTCACATTTTTCGGTTGGAACTTGTATGGCTATTTCACTTTCCTTACCCGATTTGAGGACCTGTATTTGAGTAATAGGATCCGCGCCGGGTAGATCAATTTCTGTTATCTGATCTAAATTAGATCCTAAAAAGTGTAATGTACCCCCTCGCAATATTGGGGAAGGTCCAAAAGAGTTCAGTGAAATATCATGACCATACTGGTCTGTATTAAGTTCATCAGTTTCACTACAGCTTGTTAATGATAGTCCAATAAAGGCAATCATTGACATGATGAATATAGGATTGAATTTTTTCATAACTGTTTTGTTCTTAATGTTTATTTGTTCGGAACAATTCGTATGTTATCGATTTTGAAAATAGGATGGCATTTCGTTCCTGCAGGAATGGCCGTCTTGTCATTTTCTGAACCTGTACATACGAAAATGGTCAAACTTGCAAAATCAGCTGTACTGGAAAAAGTTTTCTTTGCAGGATTCCCATCCCAATACTTATTAAATTCCGTCATTGGTATGGTTACCGTCATCCATTTGTCTTGCGTATCAAACGAACCTGTATTCTTCCAAGGCATGTATAAAGCACGGCCCCAACCATCTCCAGAATGGAAGAATGTGTTATTGGCTCCAGCCAACGTATTTCCATAAATGTCTTTTACACCTGCACCAGAGGTAGATACTTTATCAACACCAGTAAAAATGATCTGCATGGGAGCTGCCGACCATGGATTAGCAGAAGGTATTAATAATTCGAACTTCAGTGATTTATTTTCCCAATCAGTAAAATCGCCTACTTCTGTCAGTCGAGGATAGTCTGCATAGGCTTCTGGATCTCCCCAGTTACCTGCCCAATATTCGAAAGAGAAGCTACCATCATTCCAAGTCTTGTCATCGAGATCTGCATTGCCAAGAACCAGATAGTTCCCTGAAAGTGAGGTCTCGTCAGACTGTATTGTTCGTGCATGCCAGCCATGGTTTCCTAAAACGGTTCCAGTAAAGCATGGATGATCGAAATCAAAGAGCATCCCGCGATTATCATGGAATCGGAATGGAGCGACTGTCTTTCCAAAATTTGAGGTCACGGACATTTTTCCATAAGGTGCGTCTTGTGGAACCTTAAAAGTAATCCTGTTCTTTGTGATTTCTTTTATGTAAGACCGGTCAAGTACGTATTTGTCACCAAATTGAATCGTTAAAGGAGCATTGTCATAGTCCAGAAAATAATCACCAGCAATTGAAACTTCTTCGCCTGGTAAGGCAAATTCGTTGGATAAAGAGGTAATTGTAGGAGGAGGAACTACAACCTTGAAATCATAAGGGATCGTATCGTTTCCAGATGTAATCAAATAAATCTTGTCACTGATCTTGTTAGGAATGGTGTTGGGAACGGTGACGATCATGGTATGATCTGTCATGTAGCTAGTATTCAAGACTGCTGGTTTGTCATTGAATTCAATGCCAACAATGCTTCTCAAATTGTTACCTACGATACAGATTGTACTGTTCATCGGCGCTTCTACCAACAAGGAGTCTTTACTCAAAACACTTACCGGGCGAATGTAGCTAATGGTAGGTGTCCCTCCAGCGATCTTGTATGCATTGGGTTCATCTACACATGAAGTAATAGATATTCCCAACAAGCCAAGAATGAGTAGGAAAGACCATTTTATATTTTTCATTTTCATATTGATCATTTCTTTAATTAATCGTTAATAGCTATAGGTATTTCTTACGTCTACACTGATTGCTTCAGCATCGGTGCTGAGATTAGGATTCAACGTAACATCTTCGGATGGGAAAGGCAGTTGGAAACTCTTTTCAGTTACATTTGGAGCGATGGTACTATCATCATATTCGATTTTTGAAGAATCCCAAGTGGCAAAACCTGATTCGTAGTAGGTCTTGTAAGCAGTATCACAATTCCACAATGCATTTCTTTTTTGAGCTTTCAATTCATTGATACAAGATTGTGGATCATAGTATGCCCGACGTACAAAGTCGTACCATCGATCACCTTCACCAGCAAATTCAAGTCTGCGTTCTTTCCATATATCATTAAAGGTAAGAGAAGTTTTATTGACGGCTGATGGAACAGCACGACCATGTACTGCATTGAATGCATTTAAGGCATCTGCATTGGAGGTTGTTCCACCATCGGTAAGCGTTTGTGCTTCTGCCAATACTAGATATACATCTGATAAGCGTAGAATATGTGTAGCAAGTGCATTTGCCATACGGTCAGCTGAAATTCCCATTTCTGCCAAGTGGTCTGCATTGTCTCCATAAAGGTTTTTGACATTGTTTGCTCCACATGGACCTTGACATACACCTGTTGCAGCCGTATTATATGTTTTATCATACCAGAATCTCAGATAGTCAAATCCAGTTTTACCCTTGCCCAGTTCTTTGTCTCTCCAGAAATAGTCATAAGAGTCGCCGGCCATCATGATTGTTGCTTTTCTTCGTGTATCCAAATCAATTCTAGTTGAAGGATTTGTTAAAGGAGAAACGCCAAAGGCATCCATCAAATCAACAGATGGACCACCCCAGCCACCCCAACAGTCACCATTTTCATCAAATCCTTCTGGTGCTAGGTCACTTTGCAGTGTATTTTGGCTAGTCCATTGAGCACCAACGGTCCAACGCCATGCAAACAAACTCTCATCACTGTTATTGTTGCTACCTCTAAAGATGTCTGAATAAACAGGTAACAAAGTCCTAGTAGAATTGTTTATTACATCCTTTGCATAAGATACGGCTTTCTGGAGATCTTCTTTGTTCAATGTTCCCGTAACACCAGCCTTTGTGAGGTACACTTTGGCCAACAAACCTTCAGCACAATAATAGTCAATACGTCCTGTCGTGCTTTTCGTTTTGGGAAGTAACTCCATAGCCTTTTCCAAAGTCATGATGATATACTCATATACATCTGCCTTTTTTACCTTTTTCGCCGTGTTGTAATCTCCTGAAGCCAAAGATGCAGAGTTGCTGTGAATGATTGGAATATCTCCAAAGGAACGGACCAAGAAGAAGTATGCCATGGCTTTCCATGATAGACATTCACCCATACACTGGTTTTTGACTGCTTCAGAAGCTTTGGCATTCTGTAGCGATTCGTAAACCGTGCTGCTGTGTGCTATCACTGACCACAAAGAATATGACATATTGATAAGGTCCTGGTCTGTGCCATTCACACTAAAGTTCAAATAGGGGTTTGCTCCCATATACATATTGCCAGAAAGAACTTCACCTACCTTGATAAATCCTCTTTGGAAATCGTACCAAGGAGAATTATAGAGATAGTTTACGCCAGAGATGCATGCTGCATCTGAAGTGTAGTAGTTTTCGGTATTATAGTTATCCTCGACAGGTCTGTCAAGAAAAGATTCGCATGAGGTAAGACCCGTTCCAAGAAGCATTATCACCAATGCGATTTTTATATTTCTTTTGCTCATATCGTTATTCTATTAGATTTTTAGAAAGACATATTCATTCCAAATGAGACGGTGGTTGGCGAAGGATAGCGTCCATAATCAAGACCATATACATTTGGATTTGCTGTCGAAACTCCTACTTCTGGATCATATCCCTTATATTTGGTTATTGTAAAGAGGTTCGTTGCGTTCAAAGTAAGCCTAAGGCTTTCAAGTCCGATTTTTCTTACTAAATTCTTGTCAAACGTATAGCCTAGCGTAATACTCTTTAATCGAAGATAAGATCCATCTTCGATATATCTTGTTGACCAAGCATTGTTATCGTTAGGATCGTTTACCGATGCTCTTGGTAATACCGCAGAAGGGTTTGATACCACAACATTGGCAATGTTGTTAAACCAATTGCCGGTTAAGTTTCCGTCTGCTGCCGTGAGTTTACTTCTGTCATTTACTTCGATCATTTGGTTTGTCCAAGGAGAGTTCATATGCGTGAGTTGCATCCTCAGGTAGTTTCCCAGTTTGTTTCCATATGATCCATTCATGAACACATTCAAATCAAAATTCTTATAGCGCATAGTATTGTTCCATCCAAATGTGAACTTTGGCATGGGTGACCCAATATTGGTTTTATCCTTATCGTTAATCACACCATCACCATTAACATCTTTGAATTTTACGTCTCCTACATAGGTTGTATTTGTACGACTGTATTTGGTTGGGTCTTTACTCCAAGATAACGTGCCATTAGAATTTGTAATGATTGGGTTGTTCTGTTGAAGGGTGTTGACGGGAGAGTTAACGATATCATCAAATGATTTATAGATACCTTCCACTACATAACCATAGAAGTTATAAAGTGATTCTCCAGGAATTGACCTTGAAACCACGTCTGTCCATTGACCATATCCTACCAGTGCGGTACTACCAGACAGGTTCTTCAATTTGTTCTTGTTAAAAGAAATTTGAACATTTGAGTCCCAATTAAAGTCTTTGTTTACGATTGGTCTTACTGAAAGAGAAATCTCCAAACCTCTGTTTTCAATATCTCCGTAATTACCCCAAGGCGCTGCTAATGCTGAAGAGGCATTGCCACTTGTTCCCATGATAGACGGTAATATCAGTTGCATGAGCATGTCTTTGGACATTTTCTGGTATAAATCGACTGTAAGTCCCAATCGGTCGTTCAAGAATCCCAAGTCAAGCCCTAAGTTCCACTGCTCTTGTGTTTCCCACTTGATATCAAGGTTCTTTAGGTTAGATGGTCGATAACTTGTGCCAAGCGCACTTTGCATCACGGTCATGGATGATCCCCACTTGTAACCACCAATATTTGAATTACCGGTTTGTCCCCATCCGAGACGTAACTTGCCATTGATCAACCAATTGCCTGTCAAGTCTTTGATAAACTGCTCATTGCTGAATCTCCATGCAACAGCAAGTGAATGGAAACCGGCCCAACGCTTGTTTGGACCAAAATTCGAACTACCATCATAACGGAAGGTGTAGGTTGCAAGGTAGCGGTCATCATAATTATATGTTTCGCGCGTAAAGAAAGATGCCATTGCCGAACTTCCAAATCCCGCACCAATCTTTGGGTCGCCTGAGCCTAAGGATGGATTATGAACAACATCGTTTGGTAACTGTGTGTTGTATACAGATGCATAGTCATATTTTGATTCCCAAGCTTCTTGTCCCAACATCGCCGTGATGTTATTTTTACCGAAAGAGTTGTTGTAAGTGAGATAGTTTTTGAAAGACCAAAACGTATTGCTGTTCTTTTGCAATCTAGATTGGTTTTGAGAACGGTCCCATGTTCCTAGATGTACCATTGGTTTATAGGTCTCACCTTTACTCCAGCCTAGATCCCATCCCAATTCTGTATGCCAGCTAAGGTGGTTAATCGGTGCAACGTCCATGAAAATTCGACCATTCAGCTTCTGTCGGTCCAGCAAGATGTCATCCATCATCGCCATGGCAATTGGGTTAGGGTTTGTAAATCCTTGTCTCGACACGCTTGAATAGGATCCGTCAAGATTATATATTTGAATATCTGGAGGTGTTGTCAACGAGTAATTGATCAGTCCTTGTTCCGAATCGGCCAGTTTAATACTTTCACTTGTAGAAGAATATGCTATGTTCAATCCTAGTTTCAACCACTTTTTGAGTTGAGCATCCAGGTTTGTTCGTAAACCGTAACGCGAAAAGTTACTTCCGATAATGGTTCCATCCTGATTCATGTAGTTGCCTGAAACATAATATTTCACCTTATCGGTTCCACCTTCTGCACTGATTTGATGTTGTTGCTCCATCGCTGTGCGGAACACGGCATCCTGCCAATTGGTTCCCAGTCCCAGAATGGAAGGATCACTGTATGTTTCATTTGGAACAGATGTTTCTCCTTCTTGATTCATTTCATTATAGAATTGGGCAAATTCACGAAGGTTCATCATGTTTATTCGCTTAACCTGTCGTTGCATCGTCACTGAACCATTATAAGTAAACTTTGCCTCTCCGGCTTTACCCTGTTTGGTTGTGATCAATACAACACCATTTGCACCTTGTGCACCGTAGATTGCTGTGGCAGAAGCATCTTTTAATACTTCCATGCTGACGATATCTGCAGGGTTGATGGTTGATAGCGGTGATATCGTCGATACACGTCCATTGCCTAATGCATCAGCTAAGCCAAAGTCGGCTCCCGACTGTCCTCCTCCTTGAACAATGACGCCATCGATAACGTACAATGGTTCTGCTCCAGCATTGATCGTGGCTTGTCCGCGTACGCGGATCGATGTACTCGAACCAGGGGCTCCTGATGTTTGGATAGCCGTTACACCGGTAACCTTGCCTTGGAAGCTTTGGTCGATATTCGTTACAGGCAATTCGCGTAGAGCCTTTTCATCAAGTGTTGACGATGCACCCGCAACATCACTCTTTTTCATGGTACCATAACCAACAACGACAACCTCTTCCAAAGCATTGTTGTCTTGAACAAGCGTAATATCATAATTAGACCTTGAATCAACTCTGAATTCTTTTTCAACGAAACCTACATACGAAACTTGCATGGTTGCTCCTTGTGGCGCATTGATAGAGAATTTTCCATCAACATCCGTTATGACTGCAACCTGAGTCCCTCTTATACGTACCGTAGCACCAACGATTGGTCCTTGTGCATCATTGACACTACCCGTTATTTTTTTGGTCTGTTGTTGCATCATGATGTTGGCATTGTCTGCGGCGTGAATCTGTGGAGAATACGCCAGCAACAAGAAAATGCAAACCCCTAAAAACAACAATACCTTTTGTCTTTTTTGGTTCATAGATTTATATTTAACAGTTAAACATTACATTGTGAATTGGTCTACATGAATATAATCATTCGGTTTTTAGTATTAATTTCAACATAGTAGCGGTGGCATTAAATGAATATTAGATGATGTTTTTATATTATTCTAAATCAAAGGTAGGGTTTGTGTTGCCTGGGTTATATCATTTTAGGGCTTTGTTTCTACATACGATGCTTGTTCAAAGAGCATAAATGCGGTTATCATGCTGTTTTATCAAAGTTCATCGGCGTGTTGCTATTAAATGGTTGGTTTGTAAATGGTAAAAGTAAAATAATATGTTCGTTGCTCTTTTTCAGAATAATCGGTTTCTATTCGTGGCGAGTTGACTGAGATGCCAGAAGAAACGAAATATCATTCACCTTACGTGCTGTTTCAAGAAGTTAAAGATCAGTGGCTTGCAGTTAGCCATACCGATTGCTTTGTGATGCAGACAGACAGTTGAAGGCTTGGCAACTGCAGTCAGGATATTGATAATCTGTATATTGATAACCTTGATTACCGGTTTGTGATAGCGTTCTTCATAAACCATTTCTTTGAGTACCATAGGCAGTGATGTTGAGGTAACTACATGTACTCCAGACATCTGGGCGATGAATACAAACAAAAAATGATTTTCCTTATCGTGTATTATGTTTTGAAGTGATTCTTTCCCTTGTTAATTTATAAACTTTTGCTGAGCAATATTTACTTCGGTCTTTAATTTTTCGTGGTTAATGAATTTATTTTGTTAGTTAAATACAAAGATATGAAATAATTATAACAGATATATAATACTTTCTTAGCAGAAGGTAATACTTTGTTATCAAAGTGAAAAAATATTAGACCAAATATTGATTTGTGTTTTTTTTGAATGATATAAATCCGTTCTTTCGACGCGATTCTCCTCATTTTAGCGAGGAATATGGTTTAATAATCCTTTTTGGCAAGTTATTATAAAATAATGTAAGGAAGATTGAGGGTGGGGCTATCTATCCTCTTAAAATAATCTTCAAATGGTCAAACCGCTCAAATCTGGCGGGTTTGCTGTTCAATATCAGCCCTATTGTTCTGCAGTTTCATGCATTTTGCACGGCAATACTATTGATATTATAACTAATTGATAAACAATTCCTTCTGTGGTAAATAGAAAGTGAAATTAGATTGCGCAGATCGCTTTGTTCCATGAGCCTAAGATTCTTATAAAATAAATAATTGCAACACCAGAGCAATGACAGAAATATGTTGTTTGTTGTTACGGAAACTTCTCCTCGGATGACGCTTTTGGGCAATTTTTCTTTGTCAAATTTAGGCGATGGTGTATATTTAACGTTAAAGTGTTAGCTTATGACAAAAAAGTATTATTGATGAATCAGAAAAAGCTTTATATTTGCAAATGAAAACATTTTATCGACTGATAGTTTAATCAATATAATGTTGTGGATGATATTTTATTGCATTTTACTCGTTTTGTCGATTTACCTTAAATGAACCACCACACATGAAAAGATACCTAACCTTATTTCTTCTTTTTTGGGTATTGACAACTGCGTTTGCTCAGGTTGTAGGAAAAAACATTGTTGTTACTGTCACACCCGACCATCAGGACTGGAATTATAAAGTAGGAGAAGAAGCTTCATTTCAAGTGAGGGTTCTTCGTTCGGGCACCCTTGTAGATCAAGTTGAAGTAGATTATGAAGCGGGTCCCGAGATGTATCCAACGGTTGTCCGGAAAAATGTAATTTTAAAGGATGGAACCATGTCATGGAAGGGAAAACTGACCCATCCTGGCTTCTACCGCTTAAAAGTTACCGCGCATGTCAATGGAAATCAATACGCTGGTCTATGTACGGTAGGATTTTCTCCCGAACGAATTCAACCTGCAACCCAATGTCCTGCTAATTTTGATGAGTTCTGGTCAACTGCGCTTCACAATGCACGAAAGTTGGATTTAGATCCTCACTTATCCTTCCTCAGCGACTGTTCTACCAAGGATGTGAACGTTTACGAAGTGAGTTTTATCAACGACCGCCCGAATGGTCGTATCTTCGGTATCCTCTGTGTTCCAACGAAAGAAGGTCGATATCCAGCCTTGCTAAGGGTTCCTGGCGCCGGTGTGCGACCTTATTCAGGTGATATATGGACAGCATCTCAAGGCGCAATTACGTTAGAGATTGGCATTCATGGTATACCTGTTACGATGCCCCAACCGGTATATGATGAATTGTATAAAGGCGGATTGGATGGATATTATGACGTAAATCTCGAAAATCCTGATAAAAACTATTATAAACGTGTTGTCGTTGGCGCTGTACGCGCTGTCGATTACATTGCATCGTTGTCCCAATGGAATGGCCAATGTATTGGCGTCACCGGATCGAGTCAGGGCGGTTTCCTGTCATTGGCTGTTGCAGCGCTAGATAAACGGATATCTTTCATGGCTGCCGTGCATGATGCGATGTGTGATTATGAGTCGGAGCTGAACAAGGTAGCGGGGGGATGGCCACATTACTTTTATTGGGATCCATCACCCAGCAAACAGCGAATCGATGGTGCCCGTTATTATGATGGTGTGAATTTTGCCCGGCGAATAAGTTGTCCAAGTTGGTTTTCGTTTGGGTATAACGATGAAGTCGTTCCACCAACATCTTCATATGGCGTCTATAATGTGGTGAATGCACAAAAAACATTAAGCGTTTATCCGTTGACCGGCCATTACTGGTTTCAGGAACAATGGGACGAATGGGAAAACTGGTTATTAATGCAAATGAAAATAAATCATTGATCCTATGAAGATAAATAAATTAATTGTTTGTTTGATGTTGGCTATCGGGGGCAACTTATTTGTTCATGGTGCAACGCCGGCCTCCAAACTAATAGCCCGAATGAACCGACTACAAGCTCTTGGTATGATGATCGGTCATCAGGATGATCCTGTATACGGCCATTTCTGGAAATGGGAAGAGGGTAGAAGCGACGTCAAAGAAGTGGTTGGAGATTATCCGGCCGTGATGGGATTTGAACTAGGAGGTATCGAGCTCGGTAAAGACCGAGATCTGGACGATGTTCCTTTTGATAGGATACGTAAAGAAATCGTCAAGCAACACGAGAGAGGAGGAATCAATGAGATGAGTTGGCATCCCTATAACCCCATGACAGGCGAAAAAGCTTGGGACACATCGGGATTTCCTGTGAGAGAAATTCTCAAGGAAGGTATCATGCAAGATAAATTTTTAGGATGGCTCGATAAGGTGGCTCAGTTTATTGGATCTTTGAAAACTGCAGATGGAAAACTGGTTCCTGTCATTTTCAGACCATGGCATGAAATGTCGGGAGGCTGGTTCTGGTGGGGAACAAAAAGCTGTACGTCCGAAGAGATCAAGAAACTTTATCAATTGACGTTTGATGTTTTGTCAAAAGAATATCATTTGAAGAATATCGTCTGGGCATATTCTCCCAACAGCGGGTATGATGATTTCATGAAATATTATCCTGGAGATCAGTATGTAGATTTGTTGGGTATTGACATTTATGATTTCGAGGCCGATAACAACAAATATCAAAGCAATTTGAGAAAAGATTTGAATTTGTTGCAAAGCTTGGGAAAGAAGCATCATAAACTGATTGCCATCACTGAGACAGGCGCACAACAGTTGCCCGATGACCAATGGTTTACCAAAGTATTCTGGCCGGTTGTTTCTCAGTACCCCATCAGTTATGTCTTGTTTTGGCGAAATGCATGGGACAACCACAAGGAAACCTATATTTCGTATCCGGGAGCGCCGTCAGAACCTGACTTCAAAAAATTTGCGTCTCTCGATCGAACGCTTTTTGTCAATGATATTAAAGAGTGAAAATGTGATTCTGTATGACAGATTTTATTAAAAGATTTGCCAAGCTCCGCTCTCGTCACGAGCGTCTGTTGGCGCAAGATAATATTCCTGTTGAACAGGGAAATGGTATTTTCACCCGATACGAGCATCCTATCTTGACGGCAGAGCATACACCATTGGAGTGGCGTTACGACTTCAATGAAAAAGACAATCCGTACTTGATGCAAAGAATCATGATCAATGCAACGATGAACGCCGGGGCGATCAAGCTGGGTAGTAAATATCTGTTGGTGGTCAGGGTGGAAGGAGCAGACCGCAAAAGTTTTTTTGCTGTTGCAGAAAGTCCCAATGGGATTGACCATTTTCGATTTTGGGAAAATCCGATTACCATGCCTGATGATGTGGTCCCAGCAACAAATATTTATGATATGCGTCTTACACAGCACGAAGATGGATGGATTTATGGTGTGTTTTGTGCCGAACGTCACGATGATTTACATCCTTACGACCTATCTGCAGCCATGGCATCTGCTGCCATTGCCCGTACGAAAGATCTGATCCACTGGGATCGTTTGCCGGATATGAAATCAGCGCACCAACAACGCAATGTCGTGTTGCATCCGGTATTTGTCAATGGGAGATATGCGTTCTATACTCGTCCTCAAGATGGTTTCATTGAAACAGGAAGAGGAGGGGGGATTGGCTGGACTTTGGTTGATGACATTACCCATGCCGAAATCAAAGATGAAAAAATTATTTATCCCCGTCATTATCATACGGTGATGGAGGTTAAGAATGGAGAAGGACCTCCACCACTCAAGACTCAAGCAGGGTGGTTGCATCTTGCACATGGCGTAAGGGCGTGTGCAAGCGGTTTAAGGTATATCTTGTATATGTATATGACATCACTTGAAGATCCGAGTGAAGTGATCGCGCGTCCAAGTGGTTATTTTCTTGTTCCAGAACAGAAAGAATATGTTGGTGATGTCATGAATGTGGTGTTCTCAAACGGATGGATTGCAGATGATGACGGAACGGTTTATATCTATTATGCATCGTGTGATACCCGAATGCATGTCGCCGTTTCTACGATTGACAAGTTGATTGATTATTGTCTGCATACGCCAGAAGATGGGTTAACGACAACGGCATCGGTCGAGTCACTCAAGAAACTCATCGAGAAGAATAAAAACCTATAACGCGTTGAAGCCATGTCAAAACCAAAACGATGCGAGAAAATAGATTATGCATTTGTTGTAGCACATTGGTTTGATTCAAGAGAGACTGATAGACAAGAACAAGGGTGGGCGTTGTGCGAAAATGCGATCATTCGTCTCAATCTTCTTCAACATTTTATTGATCATGTTGCATTTCTGGTAGCAGAAAAAATGCTGGCGTTATATTACGAATAATCTGATAGACAAAGAATTTGGCAAATGGTACTGGGAAATAATCAAAAACGGCAAGGTCAATACGAAGGATGACAAAGTTGGTTTTTGGAAATGGTCTTATCATCATAGTCGAATGTGTCTGGAAATAATAAAAGGTTTCATTGAATATGAGTAATTTTCATGTACTGAGGGAGATAACACCCTTATTGGAGAACGATGCCTTATACATTGCCGACCGACATAAAAAAGAATTTACGTATCCCATACATTGTCATGACGTAAGTGAACTTAATTTTGTCGAGCATGCAGAAGGTGTTAGAAGAATCGTCGGTGATAGTAGTGAAATCATCGGCCCTTATGATTTAATTCTTTGTACAAGTCCCGATTTAGAGCATGTATGGGAACAGAATACCTGCAAGAGTGAAGATATAAGGGAGATAACCATACAATTTGATTTCAGTATGATTGCTGATAGTTTTATATCTAAAACACCTTTTGAAAGTATCCGTAGAATGTTGATAAGAGCAAGAAAAGGACTTGTTTTTCCAATGCAGACGATCATTAAAGTATACAGTAGGTTAGATACCCTGAGCCAACAGAAAGACAATTTCAGAACGTTTATGCAATTTCTTGAAATTCTTCATGAACTATCTCTTTGTACGGATGCAAGGACATTGGCAACAACAAGTTACGCAAAGGTTGAGATAGAAGACGATAGCAGAAGAATATTGAAAATCAAGAACTATATCAATGAAAATTATATGAATGAATTGAAATTGAAAATATTGGCCGACATGGCTTTCATGAGCGAGAGTTCATTCAGTAGGTTCTTCAAATTACATACCGGCCGAACGCTTAGCGACTATATTATAGACATTCGAATGGGAAATGCCTCGAGAATGCTGGTAGATACAATGATGAGTGTCAACGAAATCAGTCTAAGCTGTGGATACAATAACATGAGTAATTTCAACCGAATATTTAAACGGAACAAGGGTTGCTCGCCTACAGATTTCAGAGAAAATTACAAGAAGATTAGAATTATTATTTAATAAAGTTTGTTCTCTTCAATCACCATCTTTATGAAAGATCTCAGCAAACTTATTTCATTTTTCCTTTTGTTTATTGCCTTTCTACCTGGTAATGCGGTGGCGTTTGAAAGAAATCATAACGAAATAACGATACGAGTTAACAATCCTGACCAGGATGGTCCTAGAAAAATCAGGTTGAAAGTCATCAACAGTAAGATCATCAGGGTAGAAGCAACAGCAGAAACAGAATTTCCTGCCAAAACAAGTTTGATGATCGTTCCGCAAGAAGATTTCAATGATTTTAGTATAACTGAAAAAAAAGATCTTGTAGAGCTGATTACTCAAAATGTCAAGGCAACGGTTTCGAAACTTAACGGTCGTATTCGTTTTTATGATAGACAAGGGAAAGAATTTCTATCAGAGATAAAAAGTGGTGGGAAGAAACTGACACCATTTGTGGTTCCAAGTCGAGAGATTGGCGTGGATAGTAGTCTTGTGGACAGTTGCCATCGAAAAGGATGGACATGGAATATTCGGTTTGACAGTCCCAATGATGAGGCTTTCTATGGACTGGGTCAACATCAGTCTGGTGAACTGAATATGAAAGGTCGTAATGAGGATCTTTTTCAGTATAATACGAAAGTATCGGTACCATTTGTCATAAGCAATAAAAATTATGGGCTATTGTGGGATAGTAACAGTTATTGCAGATGGGGAAATCCAAGGGATTACCTGCAACTCAACAAAGCATTTAAACTTTATGATAAATATGGTAAGCCAGGACATCTTACAGGTAACTATATCGACCGCAATGGAAATCGCTTAGAAAGAAATGAAGACAGTTTGTATTATGAATACAATCTGCCAAAAGGTTCCCAGCTGGCAATGAAAGAGGATAAGGGTGGAATCCAGAATCTACCTGCTAATTTTAATTTGAAAGGATCACAAGTTACATATGAAGGATATCTTGAGGCTCCCGAATCTGATGTTTATCACTTTATCCTATATTATGCAGGTTATATCAAGGTCTTTATAGATGGTAAAGAAACAGTGGCCGAACGTTGGAGGACAGCCTGGAACCCCAATAGTTGGAAATTTGATTGCAAACTCGACAAAGGTATAAAGACATCAATCAGAATAGAGTGGAAGCCTGATGGTGATGTCAGCTATTGCGGTCTGCGAGTGGCCTCGCCACAGACCAAGCAAGAAGAGGGACAGTTGAGCATTTGGAGCGAAATGAGCCCAGATCTAGATTATTATTTTATCGCTGGAGCAGATGCCGACGAAGTGATTAGCGGATATCGTCAATTGACAGGCAAAGCTCAGGTCCTTCCTAAGTGGGCATTAGGTTTGTGGCAGAGTCGGGAACGATACAAGACTTCAGATGAGATTGTCAACACTTTAAAGGAGTTTAGAAGCCGGCATATTCCTATAGATAATATTGTTCAAGACTGGAATTATTGGAAGTTGGATCGTTGGGGCGACCATACTTTTGATACTTCTCGTTATCCTAATCCACAAGGGATGATGGATAGTGTACATGTTTTACATGGAAGGTTCATGATTTCTGTATGGCCAAAATTCTATGAGACGGTTGCCAACTATCAGGAACTTGACAAGAATGGATGGATATATCATCAGGCCATTGCAGATGATATCCATGATTGGCTCGGTTTCAGAGGTTCGTTCTATGATGCTTACAGTGCCGATGCACGCAAAAAGTTTTGGCGCCAAATGGATGAAAACTTATATTCTAAATACAAGTTTGGAATAGACGCATGGTGGATGGATGCTAGTGAACCCAATGTCTTGGATTGTACACCAATGTGGTATAGAAAGACCCTTTGTGGTCCTACTGCCTTGGGAACCTCTACTGAATTCTTCAATGCTTATTCTCTGGTTAATGCTGATGCAATTTATAATGGCCAACGTTTACAAAACCCAGATCAGCGTGTATTTTTGTTGACACGTAGTGGATTTGCCGGCGAACAACGATATTCAACGGCCACATGGAGTGGGGATATAGCAACCAGATGGGAGGATATGCGTGCACAAATGTCAGCAGGTCTCAATTATTGTATGGCAGGTCTTCCTTTTTGGGGGATGGATATCGGTGGGTTCTGTGTCGAAGACAGGTTTGTGGCAGCACAACAAGAATTTGACCAGACAGGTGTGGAGTCCGAGGATTTGAAAGAATGGCGCGAATTACAAGTCAGATGGAATGCCTTTGGTTGTTTTGTTCCAATTTATCGCACTCACGGACAATGGCCATTTCGTGAACCCTGGAATATTGCTCCAAGAAATCACCCTGCATACAGAGCTCTCTTATACTATGACAAACTACGTTATCGACTAATGCCCTATCTTTATTCAATTGCCGGATGGGTTCATTTCAATGATTATACGATGATGAGAGGATTGACGATGGATTTTAATGGGGACCCCAAGATTAAAGCCATTGCCGATCAATGGATGTTTGGACCTTCATTGATGGCTTGTCCTGTTTGTTATTATGGACAACGCCAAAGAAACGTTTATTTTCCCAAACAGCGTAATTGGTTTGATCTGTATACCGGTAAATATATAGAGGGTGGACAAAGCTTAATGGTTTCAGCTCCCTATGACAAAATCCCTGTTTATGTTCCAGAGGGTAGTATTATTCCTTTTGGTCCAGAAATAGAATGGAGTGATGAGAAATTGCCAGATACGATTCAACTTTTTGTCTATGTCGGTAGAGATGCACACTTTAAACTTTATGAAGACGAAGAAACTAATTACAATTATGAGAAAGGACTTTTCTCAACAATTGATTTTGATTATGATGAAAACAGTAAGGTACTGACTATACAGGATCGTCAAGGTGCTTATCCATCGATGCTCTCCAAACGTTTCTTTTATTTAGTGAAAGTTTCTAAAGTCCAACCCAAGGCTCTTCAATTTGATTTATCATCAGGAATCATGGTCGCCTACGATGGTAAAGAATTAAAGGTAAAACTTTGAGGATGCTTCTGTTTGAGAATTATTATACGCTAACAGATATAAATAAATATTTTAAACCGTAAATTCTTTCTGACGATAGTATTTGCTGAATCAGTAATAATAAAAGTGAACAGTTAATCGTTGGTGTTAGATATGAACATAGATTATGATGTTCAGAGAGAACTAAATTCAATAATTAAATTAGACGAATATTAATCGTCATGACGTGCATGATGGTAAGCTACTAAACCTGTTACAACAGATTCTTCCACAAGAATTGAAGAGCACCCAATTTCTCTGCAAACTTCTTTTAATATTGGCAGATAGGCTATTGCGATATTTCCTGTAAAGCAAACTGGATATTGCATGTAATCGTATTGCTTCAAGTTGCGGTTGACGAAACTTCTGAAGTTTGAAGCCACTAAATCGTGAACATATTCTGAAGATTGATAGTCTGTCAAGAATGTCGATATTGACGACAGATAGTAATGTGGCAAATGATCATTGTAAACAGATTTCATGATATCAGTTGGCGTCACCTTGTATTTAAGGTAAAAGGCTGCAATCAAATCCTTTGGCGCGAGTCTTTTTAATACATCCGAGAGGAATGCCTTCCCTATAGCTGCGCCGCTTCCTTCATCTCCAAGGATGAACCCGCATGGCATGACATTTTCAACAATCGTTTTTCCATTGTATAGACAGGAGTTTGATCCGGTGTCCAAAATACAAACTATTCCCGGTTTATCTTGGCAAATTCCTCTAGCAGCGGCCAAGAGATTGCTTTCTACGATAGCTGGTGTTCTAAACTGAGATACTAGAGATAGACTGACAGTTTTCTTTTTGTCATCATCGCTACAACCTGCGCCATAAAAATATATCTTTTGAAGTTTGCGATGAAAATATTCTTCATCTAATCCAAGACGAATGCTTCTACTAATTTCTTTCCTAGTTTGGAAATAAGGATTTACTCCTTCAGTTCTTTCACGATCAACAATGTGTCCATCTTCTACAAACCGCCAATCTGTATGTGAAGAACCACTTACTGCAATTAATATCATAAAAGCTTTTTATCAGAATAGTTTATAATAATCAATTTATTGATACAAAGGTAAGTAAAAATATTTTTTTAATGGCATTTCAGTGTTGTAAACAAAAGCAAACGGTAAAGGTTAATAAATGAAAACGCCAATAAATAAAATTAAATTTATATTTCTAATTCTAAAATATTCGTTTATCTTTGCCATACTACTCGCTTAACAATATTGGTATGAAAAAACTACTTTTCATATTGTTGATTCTAAGTCTTAACAGCATCTGTCAGGCTGAACTCCACCAAGTACATACAGGTGCAGAGCAAACAGATGTTTATTTTCCTATTTTGAAAGGCAAGAAGATCATATTGTTTTCTAATCATACAGGGATGATTGGCAAGAAGCATCTGCTTGACGTGCTACTTGATGAAAAGTTTAAAATTATCGGTATACTTTCTCCTGAACATGGTTTTAGAGGAGATGCCGATGCCGGAGAACAAGTTTTGAGTTCGGTTGATACAGAAACAGGAGTTCCCATTTATTCTCTTTATGGTGGAAAAGATGATGCTGCTTATCAGAGACAGCTCAAGAAAGCAGATGTATTGATTGTAGACATCCAAGACGTTGGCTTGCGTTTTTATACCTATTACATAACAATGTACAAGTTAATGAACCTTTGTGCAAATACAAAAACGCTTTTACTAGTGTTGGATCGTCCCAACCCTAACGGCTTTTTGGTTGATGGCCCTATTTTAGATATGCGATACAAGTCGGGAGTAGGAGCGTTACCAATACCCGTTGCTCATGGAATGACCCTTGGTGAATTGGCGCAAATGATCAATGGTGAAGGCTGGTTGGCCGATCAAAAAAAATGCAAGCTGAAGGTCATTAAATGTCAAAATTATACTCACCAAACTCGATATACTTTGCCCATTGCTCCATCTCCCAACTTACCAAACATGCAATCAGTTTATTTGTATCCATCCATGTGTTATTTTGAAGGAACGGTAGTTAGTTTAGGGCGTGGCACCTATCTTCCTTTTCAACAATATGGTCATCCACAAATGATCGGTTATTCGTACAGTTTTGTGCCGAAAAGTATTCCGGGTGCTAAAAATCCGCCGTTGCTGAACCAAAAATGTTTCGGGGTAGATCTCAGTAGTCTAGATGTTTATGACGTCCAAAAGAAAGGACTTGATCTTTCTTATCTAATCAATGCTTACCGTAACTTGAATATTGGTGATAAGTTTTTTACTTCTTTCTTTGAAAAGCTAATAGGGGTTAATTATGTTCGAACCATGATAGAAAAAGGCTGTAATGCAGATGAGATAAAGGAAATGTGGAAAGCCGATGTTGAAAAATTCAAGATTCAACGTCGTCCATACTTGTTATACGATGAATAATGCTCTTTTATAATCTTTTATGACACCAGTTACCATCCTTATCACTGTCTTTGGCTATTTCTTGCTATTGTTTACCGTTTCTTTCTTGGCTGGTCACAAGACAAGCAACAAAGGTTTCTTCCAAGGTTCAAGAAAGTCAAAATGGTATGTTGTAGCCATCGCTACCATGGGATCGTTTATTTCAGGTGTCACATTTGTTTCTGTGCCTGGCATGGTTGAAACGAAGGGATTTTCTTATTTGCAGATGGTCATGGGATTCATCGTAGGTCAGTTTGTTATAGCATTTGTTCTTGTTCCAATGTTCTACAGAATGAATTTAATTTCAATCTATCAGTATCTTGAAGACCGATTCGGAGTAAAGTCGTATAGAACAGGAGCTTGGTTTTTCTTTATCTCCAAAATGCTTGGCGCTTCAGTCAGGTTATTTTTGGTTTGCCTTACCTT
>CALNBT010000042.1 GCA_937874345.1 uncultured Prevotella sp. | reverse complement strand
ACCCCCGAAACATGATGCAGTTCATCTTGTCCCGGGGGTAATTGTTTCCGGATGTCCCAATAATAGGGCTACCGGGGAATGCTTTTTCTTTTGATTTATGCCTCTTCCTCTTCAGCCTTGGCTGTCTTGCGGATGGCACGCTTGCGCTTTGGCTTTTCTTCTACCTCTGGCTTGTCAACCCTAACGCCTGCCAATTCAGGATCAATCATGATACGTCCGCAATATTCACACACGATAATTTTCTTGTGCATTTTAATATCCAATTGGCGCTGAGGTGGAATTTTGTTGAAGCAGCCACCGCAAGCATCGCGCTGAACGTAAACGATACCCAATCCGTTACGGGCATTTTTGCGGATTCTCTTGAAGCTGGTCAACAAACGAGGTTCAATCTTTACCTCTAATTCTTTGGCCTTATCCTTCAATTTATCTTCCTCGTCACGCGTTTCTTGCATGATCTCTTCCAACTCCTCTTTCTTCTCATTCAAGGCCGCTGTACGGTCGTTGATCAACAGCTTGGTCTCGTCTAAGTCCTTGGTCTTCTCTGCAACCTTAATCAATGCTTCACTGATCTTCTTGTTACAGAGCTCTACTTCGAGACTCTGGAACTCGATTTCCTTGGTCAGCGTATCATATTCGCGGTTATTCTTAACCTCATCAAGCTGTTTCTTGTAACGGGCAATACTGCTCTCGGCAGTCGTAATGTCACCCTTTTTCTGTGCCACAGCCTTATTGAACTCGTCAATATCATTCTCGATTTTTTCAATACGCGTGTTCAAGCCGGTGATTTCATCTTCCAAGTCTTGCACTTCGAGAGGCAACTCTCCGCGCATAGCCCGTTTATCGTCAATAGACGACAGGGTTGTTTGCAACTGATAGAGTGTCTTCAATTTCTCTTCAACCGATAAATCTGTTGGATCTTTCTTTGCCATATAGATACTTATTATATATAATTTTTTGTCTTTCTCTGTGCTGCCGTATCATAACGGTAGAATATCAAGTGTATTCGCAAAGTACTATAGATAGATAATAGGATTGGTATTGACCTGTGTCAGGTAGCATTTTGCACCCGATACTTGTGCTTCTATCACCTGCCTGAAGATTTCGTTGGTAAACTGTTCGCTTTGATAATGACCGATCACAGCCAACTGAATGCGTTGTTCCATGCCAAAATATTCATGGTAGTGCATCTCGCCGGTCACAAAGGCATCGGCACCTGCCTCCAGCGCGTTATTCAATAAGAACGAACCCGAACCGCCACACAAGGCCACCCTTCGGATTGGACGCCGCAACAATTCATTGGCTTGTACGCATTCTACTTCGAAGACCTTTTTAAGCATCAGCACAAAGTCGTCTGCTGCCATGGGTTCGGAAAAGCTTCCGATAACGCCTTCGCCTCCGTCGACACCGTCGACCATCTGTTCGGTTCCGATGAACGAGAGGTTTTCCAGCCCCATCTTCTCGGCAATCTTGTAGTTTACCCCACCCTTTGCACTGTCCAGATTGGTATGCATCGCCACAATCGTGATATGATGCTCAATGGCTTTGATCACTGTGCGTTGCACATCGTTTTGGTCTGAAATGCATTTCAGGGCATGGAAGATCAGTGGATGATGGGCCACGATGAGGTTACAACCAAGAGAGATTGCCTCGTCGACAATCTTTTCGGTCACGTCCAGACACAACAAAGCCCCTGAGAGTTCCGCCTCTGTCAATCCAACTTGCAAACCAGCGTTATCAAAGTCTGCTTGCAAGGGCAGGGGCGCGAATCGTTCAAGGGCATTCACCACTTCTTTTATCTTCACGCTATCTATCGTTAGAACTGCAAAGATAACATTTTTTATCGAAATAAAAAAGCATTCGTTCGGTATTAACTTAATTTTTATTCAAAAACAGAGACAATTCTGCTGGTAGGATGCATATCTTTCCGCTGCAGATGTTTCTCAGTCATCCCCTATTGGGCCCAATCATCGAGATTGGCTTCGGCTTCAACCATCTTCTCAATGTTATCGGGCAGGCCGGCAAAGAAATCAATACCGGTGATGCGCTCAATCTGATCGATAGAGTTGACATAGTCGCCCTGCGGACGGTTTCCTTCGGTGTTGCGATAGATAAAGCCAATGGCCTTCGGCGTTTTACCCATACACAGCACCACTTTAAAGAAAGCCTCGGGTACAACGACTTTGTTCTTCCCGATGGTTTGATGGCGCTGATTAAACAAGATAGGACCCGCTACAATTTGAATGGCACCGTAAGCCTCTGCCCATCTGCGGCATCGCATTTCAAGTTCGTTCCAGTCGCCAATGTTCAAATGATGGTTTTGCGGACAGATATTTGTAAACAAGAAGCTCTCGGTCATGGCATCGGCACTCCATTTATTGTCAGCAGCCGGACACATGTGACCGCGATCAAATCCAGATCGACTATAATCCCAGTCGGTAGCTCTTGGCGCTGGCACATCTATGTCTTCCTGAAATTTTATTTGCGCACGTTTGTTTCTTCCACGAGTGTCGTCGGCTGTTAAGTTCCAAGCCACCCAATTGGGAATCTTGTTTGTCTGATTGTAAGAGGTGACATACCCTGTCCGCTTGAGAATCTGTTCGGGGCGATTGGTAAAAGGTGCCGGAAGGAATAAATCTTCTGTAGAATTATTTTCTGTGGAAGTTGCAATTGATGCATTCTCTCGTTCTCTTTGTGATTCATTTTCGGGACGAGCTGCGTTCTCGTCAATGGCATTTTTTTCTTCCTTCGACGACGAACGGTCGTCTGCCGAGCGACTCGATTGAATGCCGGGCATGAGTTCTCCATGGCGAGCATTCCGCCATTGGCACCCGCTCGCTAAGAACACCAGGGCAAGCCCAATCAGTATGCTATTCTTCTTCAGGTTCATCCTTTTGTTCTACTTTTAGTTGACTGTAATCATCGATCAAGAATCTGCGTGATACCACGAGCGTGATCGTCACCGATACCACCGACGCACAGAAGAACGCCATGAGGATCAGCATTTGAAAAGCAACAGCTGCAACAACACCTACCCCACTGATGAGCATGCTCCACAGCACTACTGGCGACACACCCACTACGATGAGGCCCATGTTCGACAGACTTGGCAATGCAGCCCGTTCGATGGCGCGACGCATCAGATAGTTGAGCGCTTCCATTTGTGTGGCACCATTTCCCAAGAGATAATGGTATAACTCACCATGATGCTTCAAACCAACATAATAAAGATGCAGGGCATTGCCATTGACCATGATAAGATGACCCATCAACAACCCCATTACGGGAATGAGATAGCGTGCCTCCAGCATATTCTTGAATCCAACGACCAAGGCAAGGAAATAAAATCCTATTACCAAAGTGGCTCCCATCATTCCGGTAAACACAGGGATCAGCATTTGACTGAGCCTGAGTTTGGCTTTCGAGACAGTCAGTAACGCACCGCAAAGAACCATCAAAATGGCAAACGAAAGGGTTACCAATACATTGTTCAGTGCCAGCACTTCATAGAGAATGGCACCAAACACAGTCAGGATGACCAGCATCTTGACCCATGCACGCATGGCCTTTGCCAACAGATGGCTGCCAAAATGGTAGAGAATGTATCCCGGAACGATAACCAATAACAGTCCTAGGAAAAATTGTAAAAGGGTGATTTCCATTATTCTTGTAAATGAAATGAGATCAGGCGATTGGCCTGTCGGGCCAGGTTTTCGTCGCTGGTGGTCAGCAATACTACTTTGCCCTGTTCGGCAAGCCGTTTGATGTAATCGACGGTCATTGCCCATGTTTCAGGCTGTTGGCATCTTGTGGGTTCATCCAACAGAATCATCTGTCGCGTCAACACGCCCGCAAACGACAGCAAGGTACGTTGTTGCACATCATCAGGCAGTTCATTGAACACGGCATCGTAATGTCCTTTGTCGATAGCGAGCAGCCTCCATTGGCTTAACAACTGCTGCTGAGTATATTCCGTAGAATCGTTTTTCAAACCCACAAGCATCTCGAAAAGATCAGAGACACGTTGTGTTCCAAATGGGAAAGTCTGTGGAACGTAAGCCATCTGCTTTCTAAAAAAAGGTGCAGAAAGGGTATCTATCAACTCACCGTCAACAGTCAAGTAGCCGGAATCGACAGGACGAAGACCCAAAAAAGCTTCCAACAGCGATGTTTTTCCACAGCCTCGACCGCCATAGACGCATGTCACCTGCTGGTCTAAAGCCACGAAAGACAAGTCGTTGAACAACGTCTTGCCGTTGACGATCAATGTTGCATCCTTGATTTCAAGCATAATGCAAAGATAACGAAAATACTCTTAACCTATCATCGCGTATCACTAAATTTCAGGTTCACTTCTGTTTCTTTCATCAATATTCTGTATCTTTGCAGGAAACCAATAACGTGATATGAAGAATATCCAAACCCAATTGAACGAATTTGTTCTTCCTGCCGAATGGGAACCGCAAAGTGGCGTGCAGTTGACATGGCCTCACGAGGGTACCGACTGGAAACCCTACCTGCACGACATCATCAACACCGAGGTGGCGCTGGCTAAAGCGATCGCACGATACGAAAAGGTGATCATCGTGACCCAGGATGTAGAAAAGACTAAGCGTCATTTTTCTAGTGATGAATTAAACCAAATCCATTTTTACTGCTACCCTATCAACGACACATGGGCACGCGACCACGGTTTTATCACCCTGTTACCACGTACTGCAGGCAAGGTACCACGACTGCTGGATTTCAAGTTCAATGGATGGGGAGAGAAGTTTGAGGCTGCAGACGACAACCGTATCAATGGCCATCTATATCAGGATTCAACCTTCAAGGGTGAATATAGCGATCAAAGCGATTTGGTCTTGGAAGGGGGATCCATTGAGAGCGATGGAAAAGGCACCATCCTCACCACCAGTCTCTGTCTGTTGGCACCACACCGCAACCAACCACTGACACGTGAAGATTTGGAAAATCAGCTGAAAGAACGGTTGCATGCAGATCGTGTTCTTTGGGTAGACCATGGCCAATTGATTGGCGATGACACCGACGGGCATATCGACACCACCGTTCGCTTTGCGCCTGACGACACGCTTGTCTATGTGGGTTGCGACGATAGATCAGACCCTCAATACAAGGATTTCAAGGCTATGGAGGACCAGCTGAAGACTTTTCGCACCCGCAATGGCAAACCTTATCGCTTGCTGCGCCTGCCAATGCCCGATGTAATGATGGACGGCGACGAACGGTTGCCTGCCACCTATGCCAACTTTTTGGTCATCAACGGGGCCGTGATCTATCCTACCTATCACCAACCCGAAAAGGATCGTTTGGCAGGAGAAATCATCCAGGAGGCGTTTCCTGAGAGAGACATCATCGCCATCGATGCCAGTACCGTCGTTCGGCAACATGGATCGTTGCACTGTCTGACGATGCAATTTCCCGAGAACATCATTCTTTCATAACCACGGTAACCTTATCATATAGAGCAAACGATGAACGAAATCAGAATTGGCATGCTACAGCAGCAAAATAATGCTGACATGCAAGATAATATCAGTCGTCTAGCCAAGAATATCAGAGACTTGGCACGGCGCGGTGCACAACTCATTGTGCTGCAGGAACTACACAACAGCCTGTACTTCTGTCAGGTTGAAGACGTCAATAACTTTGATTTGGCGGAAACCATTCCAGGCCCTTCAACCGATTTCTTCGGTCAACTGGCTCAAGAGTTGGGCATTGTGATTGTAACATCACTCTTTGAAAAGCGAGCACCCGGCCTCTATCACAATACCGCTGTGGTAATAGAAAAAGACGGATCTATTGCAGGCATCTATCGAAAGATGCACATTCCTGACGACCCTGCTTACTACGAGAAGTTTTATTTCACACCAGGCGACTTGGGATTCCACCCCATCGAGACCTCTGTTGGGCGTCTGGGAGTTTTGATTTGCTGGGACCAGTGGTATCCTGAAGCTGCCCGATTGATGGCTTTGCAAGGAGCCCAAATCCTGATTTATCCTACAGCCATCGGCTATGAGAGCAGTGACAGCAAGGAAGAGCAGCAACGACAAAGAGAAGCCTGGACAACCGTTCAGCGCGGACATGCAGTAGCAAATGGTCTGCCGGTAATCACAGTGAACCGGGTTGGACTCGAACCCGACCTCTCGGGCCAGACCAACGGCATCCAATTCTGGGGAAGCTCGTTTGCGGTTGGACCTCAAGGCGAACTGCATTACCAAGCTTGCGATGATGATGAAGAAAGTATTGTGATCGACATCGACCTGGACCACAGTGAGCAAGTAAGACGTTGGTGGCCATTCCTGCGCGATCGCCGCATCGATTCTTACGATGACATCACGAAAAGGTTTATCGATTGAGGATGAAGTTGAACCTTCCCTCATCCGCCCTAAGATAAAAAACATAACCGCTACCGGCCAACATCACAAATAAGCTTTCGACAACATTTTACGAAAGCAATGCACCGGTTTGGCAAAGTGGGCCATATTGAATAGCCAAGTGGGCCATATTGAGTGGCAATATGATATGTTTTGCCACTCGATATGGCCCACTTGGCCAACGACCATTGTCGAAGCTCATTCACCTACCATTCAAGACAGTATCATCGAACCAATACATTCGGTGATAAACTGTAAAAGAAACAGAAACGAATGTGCTCAAAACTCATCATTCCTTACCTGCATTTCATGAAAAAGGTTGAAAGCGGTATGCCACTTTCAACCTTTTTCATGATAAGCTTTCTATTATGGGATGATAACCTCCATTGGAGCGCTGTAGTTCCAGCGACGGGTACCACTGCCGGCAGGCGTATCATAATTGATACGGGCTGCAGCTCTTACCCATACGTGTCTTCCTGACGGAATAACTTGTCCCTTGGTTGACTTTATTGTAACAGGGGTACCGATCAGACTTTCAAAAGCATCGCCAGCATACTCAAGTTTACTTGACCATCTATCGTCTCTTGCCCGGTAACCAACCGTTGAAGAATAGCTGACGAATAACTGAATATCGGTTACATTGGTAAAGTTATCGTTATAATTTCCCATCGGCTGTACCAATTCCTTAAACTTGTCATTTGACACACCACGGGTAACTTTGACCTTTGCTGTTATTTGACCATTGGAAACGGTAGGATATCCTACAAATTCTACATTGAGGAAAGGAAATACCTTAAACTGTACTTTGGTATCACCTTTGATGTAGACAGTCTTGGATCCATCTGCCAAAGGCACGCCTCTGGTATCTTCTCTGACAATGGGAATAAACGGACCATCAACACGAATGTTGTAATTTCCTGCAAACTCTTTCGTGTTTCTGAACGTACCATCAGGCATACAATAAAAGTCAGGGTTATAGTCTACGTTATCTCCATAACTCAATTCTGTCATTCTGACACGGATGCCTTCACTTCCCTGATCGGTCAAAACAGGATTTCCTGTAAGCGTATCTACAACCGAACCTTCGATTGTTTCATTTGGTGCAGCCATGTTGTCGATCTCGAAAATATCACAAGACGACAATGCCACTGCAGAAACCAACAAACTAAATATAATAGATTTTTTCATCTTGATAATCTTTATTGATTGAATATTATCTGTTTGGTTGCTGATCGATAAAAGAACTCTTAGAGACTTCGTTACCCGGTATCGCAAAGTAATAATCCAGAACAGAATAACTAAATGTTTTCAAACTTGTCCACTGGAAATGGCTGTCGAAAAACCACTTTTTAGCTACAGTAGAATAGAATGGATACAGACCTCTGAACCGGTAGTTGTTATTATTGCTATACAAGTTCTTATCACGTGTTTCACCCCAGAATCCATCACGATTCTCATAGTGTTGAACACGCCAGCGACGAAGATCCCATTTAGCTTTTCCTTCGAAAGCAAATTCCTTGCGGCGTTCCTTACGAACGATGTTTCTACCCTCTTCAGTATTTGGAATAGGAGCTGTAAGCAATTGTGCTCCGGCACGTTCACGAATGGCATTAACAGCTGTTGTTGCCTGTCCGAGCAAATCATCACCATCAGGAGATGACACTCCTGCCAAAGACAATTCTGTAGATGCCTCTGCCAGATTCAACAGTACTTCGGCATATCGCATAAGAATGAAGTGCTGGGTTGATTTACCTTCACCAATCTTTGCAGCAGGATCGTCATTAAGGTATTTACGTGCATACAAACCGGTTAGACAGCTTTCGCCATTATCGTAAAACGGTCCGTTCTCTCCGGCGGCGGTCATTGTTGAGCCATCAGACAATTTAACAATTTCCTGACTTGAACCCTCACGAGGGCTCAGATACAGCGTCTTTGGCTTTTTGGTATAAGCATCCAACTGTTGGTATTTTGTTTCTGCAGAAGCATAAGAATAATCCTGCATCAATGGAGAGATTGGAGTACTGCCAGTATAAACACCAGCACGAATATCAATCGTCTTTCCCTTAAACTGATCTCCGGGGAAGATAACATACGCTCTGAGTCGAGGTTCTGCATTTTTATAGAAATCCAATGGATTGTCGTACATCAAATAATGACCGCTTGTATTGCTGTTACCATCCGTAACTTTGATTGTTCCATTCGGATAACGATCAAAGCCATCGAAGAGCTCAACAAAATCTTGGGTTGGGCACATGCCTGAGGACAACGGTGAACGGAAAATAAAAGGTGAGTTATAGGCATCGTATGCGTGTGTAGAAGTAGGATACAGATATTCTTTTACATAAATATTCTCGGGACTATCGGTATCGCTGAACATGTTGACCATATTGCGATATTGCGCCTCTTTGTCATTGGCAGCCCAAGACTTTTTGTAAAGCGAATATTTATTAGACTTAATCACTTCTTTGGCAGCATTGTAGGCTTCTGTGAAATATTTGATCGAAGCAGCCTGCCATTTGTCAGGGTCGAATCCGATCACTCGAACACCTGTTTTCTGTCCCAATCCTGTCAGATTTCCACTAACAGTCTGGTTATATTTTGCAACACTGCCTGCATAAAGCATTGCTTCAGACTTAAATGCGAGGGCAATATACTTATTGGCAAAACCCTTTTTAGGGCTATCGGGCATTAATAATTCTATCGCCTTGTTGTAATCGGCCAACACCTGATTCCAAGTGTCTTCTTCTGAAGATCTTGGCACTTCAAGACTATCAGACTGGTTAGGATAGGATATAACATGTGTTACCAATGGTACACCACCAAAACGGCGGGCCATCGCATAAAATACCGTTGCCCGAACATAATAGGCTTCTCCCATGAAATGATTATAAGTAACCTCTGGGAACGAAGCTTTGTGTGCAGGAAGGTTCTCAATTAAGAAATTGGCATCACGCAAGGTAGAGAAAGCCATGCCCCAATAAGGAGTGCTTTCACTGGTAAATGATGCGCAAATTCCATCACGATCAAGATTCTCACCAGTACCTTCAATACCTAAGCTAACCAACCAACCGTTGAAATTAAATCCCCATTGCGCCATGTATTTAAAGTCTTCAAAGGGCATATAGCTGTACATACGAGCCATATAAATTTCCATACCAGACTCATCTGAAAGAAGCTGGTCGGACGTAACAACATTCTTCGGTGGTACATCCATATCAGCACATGATGTAGCTAAAAGAACTGTCGCTAAAAATATAATAATCTTTTTCATCTTGAAATTCTTTTTTATGATTAGAATGAAACTTGTAATCCAAGGGTATAAGTCCTGTTCAATGGATACAGACGACCTAAATCATCATCAGGATGTTCGGGATCGACGAATTTCACACCGGTAAGGGTAAATAAATTATAAGCATTGACAAATACTCTGGCAGAGAGCGAAGACATCGATTTTATCTTTGGTAAGGTATAACCCACTTCAATACTCTTTAATCTTAGGTAAGCCGTACTAACGCGGTTGAACTGTGAATTGCTAATAGGATAATGCCCGGTGTAGGCATAATATCCACTAATCCACTGTGTAGCTGGATCATAAGGATCTGCCGTTGGATCAACAGGATGCCATCTGTCCAAGAATTGTGCCAAAGCACCGCCACCGTTGCTTCCCCATATTCCATAAAGAGGTTCTTGGTACGACATAGAACCGAGTGCAGAACCTTGGAAAAGAATACTGAGATCAAAATTCTCATAGGAAGCATCAAAACTCATACTGTAATTTAACCAAGGTGTCTGGTCATAAGCATATGGATGTTCATCGAGTGAATTGATTTCACCATCACCATTCCAATCTACATATTTATAATCTCCTGGCAAAACACTTCTTTCATGATAGGTGGTATAATTCCAGATATCATCCCAATTCTGGAATCTTCCTGCACTCTCATAACCAAACTGCACACCTTGATAACGCTGATTAAGATTATCATGTCTCCATTTGTCATAAGAATTGGCATAAGGACCGTTTTGGATAGCTGTTAGATATTTTTGACGGGTAATCGTTCCGATAGCCTTTACATCATAAATAAATTTACCGATCTGATTGTGATGTCTCAATTCCAGTTCAAGACCAAAGTTACGGCTGCTATTGGCATTTTCTCTTGGGGGATTGGCACCGATAACCGTTGGGAATTCTGATGTACGATATTGGTACAAGCCTGACATCGTTCTGCTAAAGTAATCGAAGGTGAAGCCAAACAATCTATTCCATCCGTCAAAATCAATACCAAAGTCAAGTGTCGTAGCTTTGAACCAAGAAATGTTAACATTAGGAATAGCTTTTGGAGATGCAGCAAAGACGTATTTACCATCAAAGATATATCCTGGTGAATATTGGTTGTAATAACCCTTCTCTGCATTTCCACTGGTAGATGGATAGGTATAACCGGCTATCCAGTCGTATCCTGCACCTGAATCGTCACCCATCTGTCCATAACTTGCACGAAGTTTCAAATTATTTACATTCTTCATCCAAGAAATATTCTTCATCCAAGGTTCTTCAGAAACTCTCCATCCTAATGAGGCAGATGGGAAGAATCCCCAACGATGACCCGGAGCAAATTGAGATGACCCATCATAACGGAACTGGGTTTCTACCAAATAACGATCGCCATAATTGTAGTTGAATCGACCAATCAATGCGTTGTATGAAACAGCGTAGATGCTTCCCGGGTCACTGTTACCAATCTGGGCATCAGACTCTCCATTAAACAGATAAGGGGAATTGAAGGCCAAATTACGCATCGCATAGAAATTATCTCCCTTTCTGGTCTGTGATTCCCAACCTAACATACCGGATACATTATGTTTTCCAAATGTATTGTTATAATTAAGCAGGAACTGTGATAACAACTGCTGATTGTCATAAAACGACCTGGTGAGCTGACTAGGAGAGCTGGGCGCATAGAGCTTCTGGGTATAGGTTTGGGTATTAGGATCGTAAGCATACTGGTAGTATTCTCTTCTATATACCTGATTGTTATTCATACGATAATCGAAACTTACCATCGCCTTTGCAGACAAGCCCTTCAGAACAGGAGCAAGCGTTCCAAAATCGTATATCAGAGAAGCAGAAGTAAGAATTTGTGACTGCTTGTACTGTCTTGATCCAGAGATATCAGAAGTCATCTTGGCAACTGTATTTTCCTCCAGGTCAAGTCCTTCATAGTTCAACATGGTTTGAGCATCATCAGCATAGGCCGGGAATAAGACTCCTTGGCGCCAGTAGTTACGAATAATGTCAGAAGACGAGCTATATGGATTTTTAGTATTGTCGGCCATGCCATTGATATTGAGTTCGACTTTCAATCCTCTCAATATCTCTGATGTAATCTTAGAAGTCAGATTGTACTTGGTGTAATTTAAATCACCGGAATTAAAAAATCCCTGTTGATAGAAATAACCGAAACTCATGAAATACTGCGTCTTTTCATTTCCACCAGAAATTGTTACGTTATGATTCGTTTCGGGTGCAGAATCTGCAAAGATCAGTTTATTCCAATCTGTTGTTTTCCTAGTTCCATTTTTGAAATCCTCGAAGAATTGATCTGAATAGACCGGTGTACCTCCGTTGACATTGTTCATGGCTTTCTCGTTATAAAGCGTCATGGCATCGTATGGACTAGCCAATTTAGGCATACTGCTTGGACGTTGCATCGTATACGAACCACTGTAAGAAACCTTTGTGGCTCCTACTGTTCCGGCCTTCGTTGTAATGAGGACAACGCCATTGGCTGATCTCAAACCATAGATGGCTGCAGAAGCATCTTTCAAGACAGAAATATCTTGAATATCATTTGGGTTCATTCTCTGGAAATCACTGACATCGCGTGGTACGCCGTCAATGATAATTAAAGGTGAACCCATACCACGGATATCGAAATTGTTATTGAAAGATCCCGGTTCAGAGCTCTTTTGCCAAACACGAACACCTGTTACACGACCCGTCAACATGTTTTGCGGGTTCTCGTTCTTTGTATGCAACATTTCATCACCATTGACTGCAGCGACGGATCCGGTAATCGATCCCCTCTTTTGGGTTCCGTATCCCACGACCACGATACCTTCGAGTGTTTCTTGACTCTCGCGCATCGTAATATTGATAACAGAACGGCCATTTACGGCTTGGCTAACAGAGACCATTCCCACATAATTAATGGTTAGGTTACCGTTAGAAGGTGATTGAATGGAATACCGACCATTAATGTCAGAAACAGCAACAGTTTTTGTTTTTGTCTCTGTTATTGTGGCGCCAATAACGGGTTCACCACTGGCATCAGAAATCGTTCCGGTAACGTCTATATTTTTTTGTGCCTGGACTCCTAATTGCATTAATATTAAGAACAGGAACAGTAAAAACGATTTTAATTTAAAGTTCATGACATATAAGTTTAAGTTAATTATCTGTTTTTTGTCTAACATAATGAGAAAGCATTGCATATTCTGAAGCAAAAGCAAAAGTAAACAGGCTTTCAACATTATTATTAGCCTTGGTACGACTCCATCCTACCAATAAGTTAGTAGGCAGCATGCCATTATAAAGATGGTTGGTAAAAGCATAATCAAGGTTGTTCTGGAATGACTCTAACGCAGTGGCAGATGCCTTGTTCTGATCATATACAGACAGATATCCTCTCATCAGTACATCATTGAACCAATCGTTAAAGCCATCGATAGAGTATGAATAATATCCTTGGACATTTGCGTCTTTGCTTGCAAAGGTATTAAATGTTGAAGTCGTTAACTTCAGAATATCATCCATGTAGACAGGCAGATTGGTTACCCTATACAAATCGGTTCCTCCTGACAACATGGTACCGCTATTATATGAATATGCCGTACCTGTTGGCGTGGTGAGTGGCGTATTCTTACGATAAGTTTGACCATCAACCGTTTCATATTGGGGCTGACCGTTTGAGACACCACCCATCATGTCGTAATAGACACCCGAAGTCATGATGAGATGGCTTTTTTGCCAATCATATATTTTCTTTGCAAAGTTTAGATAATAATCTGCTTTCTTCTCAGTAACACTATATCTTTTTTTCTGCAAATCAATCTTTCGATAGGTAATCACGTCGTTCTTTCCACGATAGATCTCGTATAGCCACACCAAGGGAGAAACCATTGGACCATTGCTGCACGAATGTTTGGTTACATAACCTGGTCCCCAAGGAATACCACCATTCTCATTACCGTTGGTATCTAAAGTACAATCCCAGCCATCCAACACATAATCGGTAAGATATTCGGCTTTGGCAAGATAAGATTCGCTATTGGTTACTTTGTATGACCTAAGCAGTTCATGGATAAGCCATTGTTGATCATCATAAACATTTTCAAAACCTGTCACAGTTGCCTTACCAGGTTCATTGCTTCTGTTCACACCATAGACTGTCCATTCGCGAGTCTGCGTGAAAGATGTCAAGGTATAAGTTCCGGCATAATACTCTATATTGTCGTATAGTTTTTTTAACAAAGACACATACTTGGTATAATTGGTTTGGTAAACATCAGGAATTTGAGTTTTCATCTCAGTCAAACTTTCCAAGATTGAATTCACTGCTTCGATGGAACTGGTATACATCCAAACACTACCTACTTCTCCTGAAGCTAACTTCGTGTAAGGATTGTAATAACGCGACAATTTCATGGAAGGACCTGTAAAGTAATGAGCCACCGCAGTATCAACAAGATTCATGGACCTTGTAAGGTCTCTCACGGCCAACTCTTGATTTGATAATGGTTCATTCGTAGATGTGCCTCCACCATTTCCATCATCTTTGCTACAGTTTAAAAACAGACAACTGCAAACAATAATGATGGTGATTGATACTAATTTTTTCATATATTAATTGAGATTTATACTGTAAATGCAGAGTTTGTTTTCATCATTATTCTGCTCACCTTTATATACGCCAAGTACAAGAACAACATTCTTGCCATTGAATGCTGACAAGTCAAACGTGAAGGAAGCATAATTGTTGGGATTACCCGAATTACCATTCTCATGCTTAAACTTAATGCATCCGTCTGGAGCACTTGACCAATTGTTGGCTTGCACGGCAGATGGCTGCACATGCACAACATTCATGTTTTCATCGATAGCTGTTAGTTTGAAATAAGTAGGATTCGTTGAACTGAAGTTGCGAGCTTTCAAAACAAAATTAGTGTGCCCTGCTGTAATGAAGAATTTTGAATAAAAGTAAGATTCTGGATTCTTTGTATCCACAGGTGTTCCTCCACCACGAGTCTTCATAACAAATCCCTCAGAAGCAAATGGTTCCGGATCCTTTACACGTGGGATAAACGACCATTCTGCACCTATATGGTTTACACCTCTCCAAGAAACATAAGCGTCTTTATAACTGTCTCTACTACCACCGACAGGTGAAATACCTGTAAATGAATATTTAGTCTCAGGCATTGTTGACCGAACCGTTTCTTGCGTAATTCTCCATTCTGATAATTCATCATTGATAGGTGTACCAGAGATATATCCCCAGTCGTTAACAATCTGTTTTGCAAATGCTATTCGACGAAGAACAAACTGTTTCCAATAATCACCAGCCTTTGCACGATAAGTACCAATCGCAATCACAATATCCTTACCTACATATGCACTAAGATCAAAATCAACACTGGCATAGCTTCCATCCGTAAGATTTAAAGTTCGATTATCACCAATCTTGACAACTTGTGGAGCAGGCGACGACAAGTCTATCACCTGTACGCCGTAAACAAGAGGATCGGCATCTGAAGTAGAATGTGAACGACACTGAATCGTCATAATCTTATTATCCTCAGTGATATGCTTGATGCCACAAATATAAGAGTCAAATACATTCAGGTCGGCAGGATTATTCTTTTGATCATCAGCCGAATTCCTTATTTGAAGAGTTGTACCTTCATTTTGTTCATCCCATTGTCCGTAGAAATTCATTGTAGCCATGTAATCGGTTGACCAATCCCAATGAGGATATTGTTCAGAATTTCTACCTCCCCTATATTCATTGTAATACCAATGATCTGCATTTTTCAAATCATCCAATGTCTTGTCTCTCAAAAGTTGCACGCCACCCATCGTAACATTCATCAATGCTGTTCCATCGATAAATTGGTCAATGCCAATCGTTCTTACAACTGTAACATACCCATCTTTCGCAAATGTAACCGTATATCCGTCCAAAGGAAGATTCTCAATAGAAAACTTGCCATCCGCACCTGTTGTCGAAGATTGTGTATCACTAATACTTACCTTAACACCTTGCAAAGGCGCATTACCGTTTTTGGCGTCCAAGATAACACCTTGAATCTTAGCTGCAGCATATTCCATGGATGCATTGACCAATGCCTTGCCATCCATATAGCTTTTCGGAGTAACCGTGACACTCGCAGTCTGATAGCTATCTCTGGTAAAGGTCAGAATGCTTTTTCCAATAGGAACGTTAGACAACGCGTATTCACCTTTTTCATTTGTTGTAGCTTTTTGACTACCATCAGACAAAGCAACCTCAACTCCTTGGAGAGGAGCATTATAGTCGTCTGTAATAATACCACTAACAGTACCGGTACCCAAACTTGCATTCGTTTGGTCATCGTCTTTACAAGAATATAAAGCAAAACTCATTACGCCTAATAAAAACATAAGCGTAAATTTACCCATAAAGGTTTTTAATTTCATAGATATAAATTTAGTTAATAGAATATGTCGTTTTTAATATTTCGATGTAGTAAAATTAGTCGTCAAGTATGAAAAGATGTAACAAAGAATCACCAATAACATAATACGTCATGGTAAACTCCTCGAAGTAATCATGAAAATAATGTTATTTTCTATCTACAAAATTATAGAAAACATCTATAACTTTAGTCTTTCAGAAAGAACATTTAACATTATTAACACTATAAGAAATGTATTCAGAACGACTAATCGCCTTCAAAAAGAAGAACACAAATAAAATTGACAACGGTTATTTAATCTTAGCCGGCAATAGAAACCATCATTTAATTCATTGAAATTCAACAACAATACGCTATCTTTAATGACTGTTTTTGTTTGAAAAGACTTCAAGGCTTAGCAACACCTTATATATCGTTAAAATTATTATGTATTTGATTTCCCGTAGCATTCAAATTCGGTATTGCAATCATTTATTCTAAAGAAAGATACCTAAAAAGACTTTGATTCCTTTTCTACCCTCTCAAAATAATATTTGAACCATTCTTAATAGTTTTTGACGCCAAGAGGTGTTGACAAATGAATGATTTGACTTGCATAGGTATTCGAAAGCAAAAAGCCTTATATGTACCGATAAACTTGCATTTATAAAAATCCCTGTTGTTTGAGGGCATCCAGCAAATCTGTTGAAATGGCGATGTTGTCTTTGGCTGTATACCGAATATCCGTAAAAATCTGCGCAAGGGTCTCTTTATTATTGATTTCACAGAAGCGAATACTTTCGGGAAGCTTTTCTTTCTCGGCATACCATTCATCGATATTTCTGCTGGTTATGACCGGATAAGTCTCTTGGTGAACGAAGGCTGAAAGCGGAAGTCTGTCTGTTTGAGGAGGATTCTCATCAGGCCAACCCAATGTGAGCGTAGCGATAGGCATAACCAGTCGAGGCAAGTGCAAGATGTCGATGATGGCCTTCGAAGAATATATAGTAGTACCCAGGTAGCAAATCCCCAAGCCTTCTTCTTCGGCAAGATTACAAAACGTCTGACAATACAAAAGACAATCACTCGCCGCATTCAAGAAACTTAAAAAGTTATCATATCCGGGAGTAGCCTTTCGGTTCTCTGCCCATACGCTAGTGCGGTGAAAATCAGCACAAAAGGTCAACACAACAGGTGCTTGCACCACCATGGGTTGGTTAAAGTGAACTGGAGCAAGTTTTCTTTTTTGTTCATCATCTCTTGTTACAATAACGCTGTAAAGTTGAAGATTCCCCATCGTCTGGGTTCGTTCAGAATCTTCTAACAATCTGTTTAACAGTTCTTTATCTACCTCTTTAGACTGATATTTGCGAATACTCTTACGACTATTGATTGTTTTCATTCTTGAAAAGTTTTATTTTAGCAAAGGTATTTAAATTTTCCAAAAAGAAAATATAATGATCCGAAAATTTTGGACAAATAAAAAAGAAATGATTTTCTTATCTCAAAATTATATAGTAGCTTTGCAATTATCTTTTGAGATAAAGACGATAAGACTTACTTAGAAAATAAATTCAAAAATCAATGGAACCATCTAAAACTTACTCTTTCGAAGAAGCCTATGAAGAAGCGTTGAAATATTTTTCCGGTGACGAGTTGGCCGCTCGTGTCTGGGTTAACAAATATTCGATGAAAGACAGCTTTGGCAACATCTTCGAGAAATCTCCCGAAGAGATGCACTGGCGCATCGCAAACGAAATTGCGAGGATCGAAAAGAAATATAAAAATCCGCTGAGTGTTCAAACCATCTTTGATTTGTTGGATCACTTTAAATACATCATCCCGGCAGGCAGTCCAATGACTGGCATTGGCAACAACCACCAGGTAGCGAGTTTAAGCAACTGCTTCGTCATTGGGCTTGACGGCGATGCTGACTCATACGGAGCCATCTTGCGTATCGACGAAGAGCAGGTCCAGTTAATGAAACGCAGAGGTGGCGTGGGACACGATTTGAGCCATATCCGCCCGAAAGGCTCTCCTGTTAACAATTCAGCCTTAACCAGCACAGGATTGGTTCCATTTATGGAACGCTACAGTAACTCTACACGAGAAGTAGCGCAAGACGGCCGACGCGGTGCGTTGATGCTGAGTGTCAGTATCAAACATCCTGACAGTGAAGCATTTATTGATGCCAAAATGATAGAAGGTAAGGTTACTGGTGCCAACGTATCGGTAAAAATTGATGACGCCTTCATGGAAGCAGCCACAAATGACAAAACATATGTTCAACAATTTCCTATTGTCAGCGATCATCCCAAGATGACCAAGGAGATTCATGCCAAAGCACTGTGGGAAAAGATCGTACATAATGCATGGAAGAGTGCTGAACCAGGAGTCTTGTTCTGGGACACCATTCTGAAGGAAAGCATCCCCGACTGTTATGCCGACTTGGGCTTCCGCACCATGAGCACCAATCCCTGTGGTGAGATTCCTTTATGCCCGTACGATTCATGTCGTTTGTTAAGCATAAACCTTTACGCTTATGTTGTGAATCCGTTTACCAAGGATGCCTATTTTGATATGGACAAGTTTAAGCAACATGCCCAAATGGCGCAGCGAATCATGGATGATATCGTTGATCTCGAATTAGAGAAGATCGATCTTATCATGCATAAGATTCAAGCAGACCCTCAGTCTAAGGAGGTGAAAAATTCTGAATATCATTTGTGGGAAAAAATCAAGCGCAAGAGTGGACAAGGCCGTCGTACAGGCGTTGGTATTACAGCCGAAGGCGATATGTTGGCTGCTATGGGATTGCGTTATGGCACACAAGAAGCTACAGATTTTTCTGTTGACATCCATAAGACACTGGCACTGAATGCCTATCGTTCATCTGTTACCATGGCAGCAGAACGAGGAGCATTTGAGGTTTTTGATGCAAAACGGGAAGAGCAGAATCCTTTCATCCTTCGTATAAAGGAGGCCGATCCGGCATTATATGCCGATATGGTGAAATACGGTCGACGTAATATCGCCTGTCTGACCATCGCTCCAACAGGTACTATTTCGCTGATGACCCAAACCACCAGTGGTATTGAGCCAGTCTTCATGCCTGTTTACAAACGCCGTCGTAAGGTTAACCCAAATGATGCCGATGTTCATATAGACTTTGTTGACGAGGTTGGCGACAGTTTTGAAGAATATATCGTTTACCACAAAAAATTCTTGGAGTGGATGCGTATCAATGGTATTGATACCACAAAGAAATATACCCAGGAAGAGATTGACAAATTGGTTGCCCAGTCTCCCTATTACAAAGCCACTGCCAACGATGTTGACTGGCTCATGAAGGTCAGGATGCAAGGTGCCATCCAGAAATGGGTAGATCATAGCATCAGTGTCACGGTCAATCTGCCCAACGATGTTGATGAGGCATTGGTCAATCGGCTGTATGTCGAAGCATGGAAGAGCGGCTGTAAAGGCTGTACCATTTACCGAGACGGATCAAGAGCAGGTGTCATGATTTCTGTTTCTGAGAACGATCGGAAGAAAGAAAGCGGAGAGCAAGTCAAAGACAATAACATGGAAGAGCACATTGACGCTCCGTGCAAGCAACCTGAAGTAACAGAAGTACGTCCTCAGGTGCTGGAATGTGATGTCGTTCGCTTCCAAAATAATAAGGAGAAATGGGTTGCTTTTGTGGGGCTTTTAGGTGGATATCCCTACGAAATCTTCACGGGTTTACAGGACGATGACGAAGGTATTGTGTTGCCCAAACAAGTTACAAAGGGAAAGATTATCAAGCAAACCAATGCAGATGGCACACACCGTTACGACTTCCAGTTCGAAAACAAACGCGGATACAAGACTACCGTTGAAGGATTGAGTGAAAAATTCAATCCTGAATATTGGAACTATGCCAAGCTGATCAGCGGTGTGCTACGTTATCGTATGCCAATCGACCGTGTCATCAACTTGGTAGGTTCTCTCCAACTGAAAGATGAGAGCATCAATACTTGGAAAAACGGTGTAGAACGCGCTTTGAAAAAATACATTGATGACGGCACAACCGCCAAAGGACAAAAGTGTCCTGTCTGTGGACACGAGTCCTTGGTTTATCAGGAAGGCTGCCTGATTTGCAAGAACTGCGGTGCCAGCCGTTGTGGATAAAATTCTTCATCATGCTGCAATCTAGTGAGATTTATATACGCAACCTGCGGTTTCATGCCTACCATGGTGTGTTACCGCAGGAAAGCGTTTTGGGTAACGACTTCGTTGTGAATGTACGTTTACATTGCTCTATTGAAAAAGCCATGCAAAGTGATAACCTTCACGACACCATCAATTACGCTACCGTCTTTGAGATTATCCGTCAACAGATGGCTATTCCTTCCAAGCTACTCGAACATGTTGCCGGAAGAATTGGACAGCAGCTGTTTAATGCATTTCCCGAAGTTGAAGCGATTGACTTGGACATCACAAAACTCAATCCACCGATGGGAGCCGACTGCGACGGTGCCGGCGTGGCACTACACTTAATAAATAATAAAACAAAATAAAAAGCGCTACATTTTCAAGAATAATTCTTTATTTTTGCATAATATGAACGTGAAGTACTGGTTTTGTTTCTTCTTATTATGGATGTTTGCATTCCCCTCTATGGCTGCAAACAAAAAGTTTACGTTGGTAATAGATCCAGGTCATGGTGGTAAAGACCAGGGCGCAGTAGGTGTCTATACCAAAGAAAAAGACCTTACGCTCAAATTCGGATTGGCATTCGGACAATTGGTAGAAAGAAACTGTCCCGATGTAAAGGTCATCTACACCCGCAAGACCGATGTCTTTATCCCTTTGAATACACGTGCGGATATAGCCAATCGCAACAAATCTGATTTATTTGTCTCCATCCATATCAATGCCCTTCCCAATGGCAGAATAGCCAGTGGCGTGCAAACCTACACCCTAGGTCGTAGCGAGGTATCCGGCAAGAAAGGTATCATGGAGAATCTCGAAGTTGCTAAACGCGAGAACGCAGTAATTCTACTTGAAGACAACTACCAGCAAACCTACCAAGGATACGATCCCAATTCTCCTGAAAGCAACATCATGTTCGAGTTTATCCAAGACAAAAACATGCTGCAAAGCGTAGAGTTGGCTAAGATGATGCAACGGTCTATCTGTTCGTCAACGGGTCTTCCAGATATGGGTGCGCACCAAAACAACCTCGCTGTTTTAAGACTTTCTTCAATGCCGGGATGTCTTTTGGAATTAGGATTCATTTCCACGCCACAAGACGAAGCCTTTATGAATACCGATGATGCTGAAAATAAATACGCACAGGGAATCCTGAACGCATTCATGCAATACAAGGACCGATATTTCAAGGGACTGGTTGTTCCTTATAAAACAGCACCTCAGGTCGCGCCGCAGATGCCTGCAATTGTTCCAGAGAAATATCAGCAAGAAGCCGCCAGCCGAACAGAAGACATCAGTAGCTCCAAAACCCAACAAGGAAAGGACAAACAACAAAGCCAACCCAGCCAACAGGAAGAGAAACTGTCTAAATTGGCCGAAAACTTGCCATCCGAAGGACACGCTGCTGAAACCATGCAAAAGAATCAGTCTGAGTCTATTGTCGCCAAAGCTCCCGTCACAACACAAGTCGTTCCAGATGCCCCCAATCTATCGGCAGCCAATGTTCCGGTTTTCAAGATACAGATTTTCTCGGTTAGCCGTAAAATAGATCTCAACGATAAAGTGCTCAAAGGACTGAAAGGGTGCGAGTTCTTTGAAGACGACGGCATCTTTAAATACACCTACGGTGCATCAACAAACTACAATGACATTAAAAAAGTTCGCCAACAAATAACGGATTTGTTTCCCGACGCATTCATCATCGCCTTCAAAGATGGTCAAAAGATGGACATCACCAAGGGAATACGCGAATTCTTACAAAACAAAAAAAATAAATAGGTATGAAAATCTTTACAAACGAAGTCAAGATAGCACTTGTTGCCATTGTTGGATTAGTAGCCTTGTATCTGGGAATGAACTTTCTGAAAGGTTTCAATTTATACTCAGA
>CALNBT010000041.1 GCA_937874345.1 uncultured Prevotella sp. | reverse complement strand
ACAAACCAAACACGGCTGGCATATTTCTCAGCCAACTGAGGTAAATGATTATGTATACCGGCCGACAGACTGCCTGCACAAAACGTTAAGCCATTGTGAACATCAGGAACTGATTGAAATAGCCATGCGATATCTTCATCACCAGTAACGATACGCGGCAAGCCCAAAATAGGATATGGGGGGTCGTCAGGATGCACACACATATACATGTCACATTCATCGCAAACGTCCATGATCGCGTTGAGGAAATATTTCATGTTCTCACGCAACTGGTTCTTGTCGATATGGCGGTAAAGTTCGAGCAACTGGCGGAAATGTTCAACTGGATACTGGTCGCCTTCCTTGATGTTTCCACTAACAAAACCTTGTGTCTTGACGATGATGTTTTCCACTAACTGATGATCATCAGCGGGTGTCATCTTTTGTTGTAATTGACCTACCTCTGCCAGAATATTGCGGTTCATCTCCTCACCACGCTTATCCCAGTCAGCCTCTGCTCCATCCCTTTTCAGGATATGGATGTCAAAGTAAGCAAATTCAGCCCAACTGAAATATAAATTGGTCGTTCCATTGGGATTTGGATGGTCCAAATCGGTCCGTGCCCAATCAAGCACCGGCATGAAATTGTAGCAAACCGTATGAATGCCTTCTGCAGCAAGATTGCGTAAGCTCTGCTTGTAGATCTCAATTTGGGCATCCCTGTCAGGTCCGCCATATTTAATCGTCTCTGTAACCGGTAACGATTCAACCACGCTCCACCGCATTCCATATTGTTCGATGTACGATTTTAAATCACGGATGGCCTCTCGCGTCCACATCTCTCCCAAAGGCACATCATGAAGTGCTGTAACAATCCCCTCGACCCCAATCTGTTGTAACATGTCAAGGGTTATCTTGTCGTCCTTACCAAACCATCTCCAAGTTCTTTCCATTGTTTTTAGTATATAGATTAAAAAGAAAATATCATGCAAAATGATAGATGCAAAATTATCATTTTATTTTGATTTGGCACATCAAAAACCATTAAACTGTAAAAAAAGAAACCTCCTCACAAATGAAACAACAACATCTTACCTGGTGAATTATTGTCTCATCTCCAACGACTGCCCCAAAAAAACGGCCATGTACAATACGCTGATGTATATTTCCTCAGATAATGAATAACGGTTCCCGATCAACAGTTTGCAAAGTCAATGAAATTGAAACACAAAGTCATTGATATCGACGAACGATACCAATGACTTTGCGTAATGATTTCGATGGGTTTGCACACATGATCATGCTGTCGCCCATGGAAAATTATTTTGAAAGAATGTTCGTTACAGGGATAACCTCAAATAACCCTTTCCTTAACCATCCTTACAAGAGTAGATTAATAAGTAGCATTCTGTGGATCAAACTCTGTCCAGCCAGTTGCCCACGTGTCGTTTGGACCAAAAGCACCAACATAAGATACGGGTGTAAAGCCATTCAACCCAACAAATGAGGCAGCAGTCAGCAATGGGCTAGAAGCTAAAGGCGTGTACCCGTTTGTTCCAACCAAGGTAGACCAGCTAGCCATAAATTTATTTCCGGGCTGTGCCTGGATAAATGTAGATGTGAATGATGGCTTATTAGGGTCTAGTAACTTCGTTGTATAGTCATACAAATGATCATCGTAAATCTTATTGAAATCTGAACCGATAATGTCATAACCAGCATACCAAATATTCTGAAGCTTCATTAAACCATTTGTTGCTGATTGTTGTGTATCACCTTTTTCATTATCCAGAATAATGCCGATAGGCCAACCGATAGCTACGGTATTATAAACATTCAGACGACTGCTGCGGCGGATATGCATTGCTGTCTGGAATTTACCCAATGCCGAGCCATTGTTAGGAAATACAGTACCACCGGTGATATAGTCAGTTTTGTTCACAAAGTTCGGATCAAGCTTTGGTCCTACAAAAGTAATATTTGAGAACTGAGCAGTAGTATAAGGAGATACGTCAGATCCAGATGCGTTGTTGTCGCTTTCGAAACCATTACTCTGAGATTGGTCGGCAATTTTTGAATCGCGAATACCTAATCCAAACTGTACTGTTCCACTGAAACCGTTATCTGTATCGAAATCATCATCCCATCCCTTGTAGGCAATCAGATATTTAGCATTTACAGATCCACCGAACCACTCAAAAGAGTCGTCGTTTGAATAAGAAACCTGAATATGATCAAGTTGTGTGCCACTGCCAACAGAACCCAATGTAAGACCATTGATTTCCTGGTCTTTTTGGAAAGGATAGCCGGCAAACTCGATTCGCACAAAACTCAATGCACCTGAATTATCAGCGTTGTCATTGCCACCATGTTTGGTACGAGGACCTCCTTCAATCTGCATTTCAGTCTGGTTGTTCTGTGCCTTTCCGCAAAGAATTACGCCACCCCAGTCACCCGGTTTGCGTTGTCCTTTAGGTTGAGCTGAAGTAAATACGATCGGAGCCGAAGCAGTTCCTTTAGCAATCAGCTTTCCACCTCGCTCAGCAATCAAAGCTGCCTTTGTCGCTTTATCACCTTTGATGACGGAACCTGCTTCAATGGTCAATTCAGAACCATCAGCAATATAAATCCAACCCTTTAAATAATAGGTACCTTTTTTGAGAGTTTGCTTGCCTTTGAAAACGAACTCTTGGTCACCATTACCAATTTCTGTACCGTTAACATCTTCATTACCGCTTGTAAACAATACATGGTCACATGTCTTGAGCGAACCATCGGTTCCCCATACATACTTAACTGTTGGCTGTGGATCCGTTCCAGGACCATTGTCGTTATTACTACAAGCCGTAAAACTTGCTGAGAATAAGAGAATTCCCAGGAATCCCTTTAACATTAATTTCTTTTCCATAAGTTGTTTTGGTTTAAAAGAATGTTTCATTTATATTTTATCGTTTGTTTTATCATTGAAAGCCGTATTAGAACTTGTAGATGGCTGATAATCCGATGTTCTGTCCTGGCTGGAAGCTACGTGATATTTCTGTGATCTTTCTAGTTTGGCCATTAGAATAAGTCACATCAGCAAACTGTTTGTAATAAACTTTTTGTGCCAGCAAATCGCGAATACTGAATTTCACCTCCCAATGTTGTCCAAACGTCTTTGATGCTGTAAGATCAATCACATCACGCGGCATTTCATAGCTGTCGGGAACTTTTGAATTGGCATCATTGCCAGATGTTGATCCTTCACTGCGCCCAACACCGATGAGGCGTTTGCCTATTCTGTTGTAAAGAAGCGCTACATTCAACTGATGCTGCTTGTTGACATAGAAAATACCCGTGTTAATCAAGTAGGGAGACTGACCTTGCATAGGGCGATTTGCCTCTTTTGCACCTTTTTCAAAATTAACTAAGCTTTTGATCAATGCGCCATTGAAAGCCCAACTGAAGTTAGGAAGACCAATAAAATCTAGTGATTTCTTAATATCAAGTTCGAGTCCATAACTATTAGCTGACTTCGCATTCATGTAAGAATAAATCAAATCTGTACCACCTGCAACAGTATAAGTCCACTCTATTGGTGAATCGAAATGCTTGTAGAAGGTAGCAACTGAGATTTGTTCACCACGTGAAGGGTAGTATTCATATCTCAAATCAACGTTATTGATATAAGCATTTTTCAAATAAGGATTGCCTTGTACGTTAGAAGCCAGGTCAAAATCGTAATAAACAGATGAAGAGACTTCGCGGAATTCAGGACGGTTGATGCTCTTTCCATAAGACAATCGCAATTGATTCTTTTCATCAAACTTATAGGTTGCATTGAGTGATGGAAAGAAATCATTGGTCTTGTAATAAGTACTAACATGACTAACTTCTGTATCACGTGTATTAGAAACCAATTCCATGTTGTTATGTTCAAAACGGACACCGGCGTAGATACCTAACTTGCCAAAGGGGAGAGACATTGCCAGATATCCGGCGCCTAATGTATTGTGTCCGATATAATTGTTGCGCATGTGCATCTGTTCAAGCAAGTTCAATTTATCCAATCCAAAGTTGGATTCATTGCTCAACAGCATCGGAATGTCCATATACCTAAACCCGGTAGGCATATTATTGGACGACATGTCCCAGTTGTAAATAAACTCTCTTGTCAAGTATTCGCGTGTACGATATTCGCCATAAGCGCCAAATTTCAGGAAGGGATCCCAGCCATTGAAGTCAAATTGATGCTTGTCATTGACACTAGCCGAGAAGATGTGTTCATTTAGTTGGGTCCATTCACGAGAAATATCGTTTCCTGTTGACAATCCTAAATGATTGGTTTCCAAGACATCATCGATCTTATAGCGTCTTCTGTCAGGAATATGTCGATTCGCGTAAGCGTATCCAAGATTCCAATCCAGCTCATCTATCTTCAAAGTATGCTTGCCGGTGAGCTGTGCGTTGTAAGTTGTACGACTTCTATAATAATATTCTGCAGATTTCTCATTGTCTGACTGAGCACTGATTCCATCACGCCAAGTGTATCTGCTGTTGCCAAGTTCATTAAAGATATTCTTGAACTGATACTTATTCTTACCGTCTTTGGATAGCAAAGTGAAATTCAACATAGCACCCAGACGCACATTATTATTGTATTGGTCGTCAATCGAATGGCGTAAATAGTTCTGTTTATCATTTTGAGCATCATAGATACCAAACAAGTTATTCTGCATATTTTCATATGTTCTATACTCGTTGGTATAGTTTGCAACGGCAATCATACCCAACTGATGACCAGCTACCACCCATTGATGATTCCAGTTAACAGCTAATTTCAAATCACCTAAAGGTTTTTTTGATTGAACCATCCAATCGTTATTGAAATGATTGTTTGATAAATCTGTCATTGTAGATGACAACATGTTCAATTTTCCGTTGATGCCACCACTCAAAGCACGCAATCCACTATCAAATCCGAGGAAATCTAAAGGCGATCCCTGATTGTAAGAAAAATGCTTGAAAGCAGAATTCGTATTCCAATTACCACCCAAAGAAACCGAGAAAGAATTCTCTGAAGGTATTTCCTTGGTATTGACAACGATGAATCCACCGCTGTAATCGGCAGGATATTCTGGTGAAACGGTCTTGAC
>CALNBT010000040.1 GCA_937874345.1 uncultured Prevotella sp. | reverse complement strand
ATAACAGCGAGATAAAGCAATTTAGAAATGAAATTGAAAGAATATAAATACTATCCCTGGATAGTTGTTGCCCTGCTATGGGTGGTTGCCTTGCTCAACTACATGGACCGACAAATGTTGTCTACCATGCAGGAGGCGATGAAAGTGGATATCACCGAACTAAATCGTGCCGAGGCATTTGGTGCTTTGATGGCTGTTTTTCTTTGGGTTTATGGTATCGTTTCGCCTTTTGCCGGTCTGGTAGCAGATAAAGTGAACCGCAAATGGCTTGTCATCGGTAGCTTGTTTGTCTGGTCGGCAGTGACCATGCTCATGGGTTTTGCTACTTCTTTCAATCAGCTTTATATCCTTCGGGGGTTAATGGGTATCAGCGAGGCACTCTATATCCCTTCAGCACTGTCGCTGTTGGCCGACTGGCACACAGGCAAGTCACGTTCGTTGGCCATCGGTGTCCACATGACCGGTATCTATGTCGGTCAGGCCATCGGAGGCTTCGGAGCAGTGGCGGCTGCGATGTTTTCATGGAAAGAGACATTTCATTGGTTTGGGGTCATCGGCATCGCCTATTCCATTGTGCTGCTGTTGCTGCTCCATGAAAATCCAAAACATGCACAGGCAGCGACAGTCGAGACGACGACCACCAAGAAGAAAGGTGCCATGTTCAACGAGTTTATCGTGGTGTTGTCCAACTGGGCATTCTGGATTATCCTGTTCTACTTTGCTGCCCCCAGTCTTCCGGGATGGGCAACAAAGAACTGGCTGCCCACGCTCTTCGCTGAAAATCTAGGCATACCGATGCAGAATGCAGGTCCGATGTCTACCATTACCATAGCTGCTTCGTCGTTTGTAGGCGTTCTCCTGGGCGGATATCTTTCTGACAAGTGGGTACAGCGAAACCTTCGCGGTCGTATCTATACCGGTGCCATCGGACTTGGACTGACCATTCCTGCACTGATCTTGCTGGGCTTCGGACATAGTGTGGTTGCCGTAGTAGGGGCAGGTATGCTCTTCGGCGTAGGCTACGGTATGTTTGATGCCAACAACATGCCTATCCTCTGTCAGTTTGTTCCGGCGAATTGTCGTGCCACGGCTTACGGTTTCATGAACATGACGGGTGTCTTTGCCGGTGCAGCCGTTACACAGGTGTTTGGCAAATGGGCTGATGGCGGACAGCTTGGCTTTGGATTTGCCATGTTGGGCGGTGTTGTCGCCCTGGCCCTCTTCCTGCAGTTGGCTTTCCTGAAGCCCAAGACCGACAATATGGAATAAAAAACTTAAACTTCTGATTCCTTTGAAGGACAGAAAAAATTTAGAATATAGAATTAAAATATACTTGATTATGGAAAAAATTAATGGTCTTATCGTTGCTCCATTTACTCCTTTTACAGCAAATGGCAATGTCAACCTAGATGTCATTGAGGCTTATGCAGCCATGCTGCAGAAGAATGGTCTCAAAGGTGTATTCATCAACGGTTCGTCTGGCGAAGGTTATATGCTGACGACCGATGAGCGCAAGGCTTTGGCTGAGAAATGGGTAAGTGTTGTTCCAGCCGACTTTAAGGTTATCGTACATGTTGGTAGCTGCTGTTTGACCGACAGTGTTGCGCTTGCGAAGCATGCACAGGCTATCGGTGCGTTCGGGATTGGCTCAATGGCACCTCCTTTCCCGAAAATTAACCGCATTGAAGAGTTGGTAAAATACTGTGAGCAGATCTGCGCTGCAGCGCCTGAACTGCCATTCTATTATTATCATATCCCTGTTTTCAACAATGCATACCTTCCAATGGTCGACCTACTCAAGGCTGTTGATGGTCGTATTCCTAACTTCGCAGGTATCAAATATACTTTTGAGAGTCTGTACGAATACAACCAGTGCCGCCTTTATAAGAATGGGAAATACGACATGTTGCACGGTCAGGATGAAACCATCCTTCCTTCACTCGCACAGGGTGGGGCACAAGGAGGCATCAGTGGTACTGGCAACTATATAGGTCTTGATCTGATTGCTGTGATGGATGAATGGGAAAATGGAAATATTGAAGCCGCCCGTGAACATCAAAATTATGCACAGGAAGTCATCAATGTCATCGCTCGTTATCGCGGAAACATCGTTGCTGGCAAAAGAATAATGAAACTGATAGGTCTTGATTTAGGCCCAAACCGTGTCCCATTCCAGAGCTTGTCTGATGAAGAGGAAAAGAAAGTAAAAGCTGAACTCGAGGCTATCAACTTCTTTGAACGTTGCAACAAATTTTAATTTAAACGTATGGATGTAAAATCATATATCAACGATTGGCAGAAATCGTACATCAATGATCTGACTGGCAACATCATGCCTTTCTGGTTAGAACACGGCCTCGACCGCGTTAATGGGGGTGTCTATACCTGTCTCGACCGTGATGGAACGCTGATGGATACAACCAAATCGGTTTGGTTTCAGGGTCGCTTCGGCTTTATCGCTGCTCACGCTTACAACGAAATCGAGAAGAAGCCCGAATGGCTTGAAGCTTCAAAGAGCTGTATCGATTTCATCATCAACCACTGCATCGACGAGAACGGTCGCATGTACTTTGAAGTAAAGGCCGACGGAACACCTCTTCGCATGCGTCGATACCTGTTCTCTGAATCCTTTGCAGCCATCGCCATGGCAGAATACGCTATTGCATCAGGCGACATGCGTTATGCAGAAAAAGCTTTGGATATCTTTAAGCTTATTCTCAAGTATAAGAATACACCTGGATTGCTTGAACCCAAATACCTGCCAACGATGGAGAGTCAAGGCCACTCGCTCACGATGATTCTCATCAACACGGCATCGGCAATCCGAAAGGCTTTACCAGATCCAATCCTAACCAGACAGATTGACGAGTCTTTGGGCGCTCTGGAACGTTATTTCGTTCATCCGGAGTTCGAGGCAGTTCTCGAAACAGTTGGTCCAAACGGCGAATTCATCGATACGATTACCGGCCGTACCATCAACCCGGGACACAGCATCGAGACGGCATGGTTTATCTTAGAGGAAGCACGTCATCGTGGATGGGACAAGCACTTGACCGAATTAGGCCTGAAGATCTTCAACTGGTCATGGAAATGGGGTTGGGACAAGGAGTTTGGTGGTATCATCAACTTCCGCGACTGTCGTAATTTCCCATCACAGGATTATTCCCAGGACATGAAGTTCTGGTGGCCACAATGTGAGACCATCATCACTTCGCTCTATGCTTATCTTGCAACAGGTGACGAGCTGTATCTGAAACGGCATCATCAAATCAGCGAATGGGCGTACACCTACCTGCCCGACAAGGAATATGGTGAGTGGTATGGCTACTTGCACCGTGATGGATCGGTTGCACAGCCCGCTAAAGGAAATATCTTCAAGGGTCCGTTCCACGTCCCCCGTATGATGATCAAGTCGGCCGAACTTTGCAAGGAAATTCTTGCGAATAGAATTTAATACAAATGGACAAACGTTTTTTTGATTTGTCAGTCTCTACCTACGGCGTAGCACGAAGCCAGAATGTGGATATCGTGCTATTGCCTTGGGGAGCCACCGAGCCTCATAACCTGCACTTGCCCTACATGACCGACTGCATCTTGTCGCATGATGTGGCAATAGATGCTGCTTTGAAAGCCTACGAGGTGCATGGACTGCGTTGTATGGTAATGCCGCCTGTGACAATGGGGTCACAGAATCCGGGACAGCGCAATCTGAAGTTCTGTATTCACGCTCGCTATCAAACGCAGTTTGCCATCCTCTGCGATATCGTGGATTCTCTTTATAACCAGGGCTTTCGTAAGTTGGTCATCATCAACGGTCATGGCGGAAACAACTTCAAGAACATGATTCGTGACTTGTCGGTTGATTATCCCGATTTCATGATTGCTTGTGGCGAATGGTTCAAGATGGCACCGGTGAAAGAATATTTTGATGAGCCTGGTGATCATGCAGACGAAATCGAGACTTCAACCATGATGCATTATCATCCCGATCTTGTCCGCATCGAAGAAGCCGGACCAGGCATCGGTCATGAATTCACCATCGATGCACTTCGCGAAGGCAAGGTTTGGCTGCCTCGTAACTGGAATCTGGCATCGCCCGAGGACACGGGCATTGGCAATCCGCATCGGTCAACGGCAGAGAAAGGAAAGCGTTTTGTCGAAGCTGTCGCCACCGCTTACGCTCATTTTCTGCAGCAGTTCTCTGAAATCGAGCAACCGAAAGATCTCTACAAGTAAATCATTTGAGGAC
>CALNBT010000039.1 GCA_937874345.1 uncultured Prevotella sp. | reverse complement strand
GCAAGCAAAGCTTGTACTTTTGCAGATTTAATCTCAATTTTCTTCACTATCATAAACGTTGCAAACGTCATCATCATGACGTTTATCGAGCAGTAAGTAAAAAACAACTCAAGCATGTCTGGGGTAAAATCAGGTAACGAGGTCATATGCCTGAATCCAAAAAAAGTTACCAGATAGCCAACGATGAACATCGGCAAGCTGATGGCTATCGTCTTTCGCCACGACCATTCCACCCGACGAAGATAATGTCCCAGCAACAAATAACCATTGAATCCTGCAAACGCATATAGCATGCCAAAGCTGTTCCATGAGCAGGTGCCCCAAAGATAGGGCGAAATAAAATAATTGATGTAAGGTATCAGCAAAGTAACGCCCCATAAGACAAGAAACATCAACTTGGCTTTTTCTGACGCTTTTTCGATCCATACCGAGAAAATAGGCATGTAAAGATACTATCCTATCAACAAATAGATGTACCGCATGTGAACGGCAATAGGCGAAAAGTTCAAGGCGAGGCCCGAAATATATTGCAGCGCTACAGCAAATTCTTGCTGGGTTACGATCTCACCGGCATAAGGAAAACAATTTAAGACAAGTTAGGAACCAAAACCTAGAACACCTGTTATCCCGGGGAATAGGGCATATACGACAGACCAAATAAGAAAAGGCCACAAAACGCGGCTAATCCTCTTTTTGTAGAAGGGTTTCATTTCTTCCTTGACCGGAAGCAACAGCGCACCGGTGATCATCACGAATAAAGGAACACATGGATGTACCAGTGCACCATAAATGGCTCCCCAGAATTTTATCTCTTCAATATTGGGCGATGTACCCGGAAAAAAATTGAAAGGATCGGTACAATGACAGCAAATTAAGGCAAACATTGCCACAAATCTCATCGTGTCTAACCACCGATGCGTTTAGAATTCATCGTATAATTTATTTTTCATTGATACAAGTAGAAATAGAAGGATGGACAAATTCTCCGCTTTTCCATTTCATTGATTAATTTAAGTTGTGCAAAGATAGGATAAAATAAGGTCGAATTAAAAAAATAAGCATTTTAATTAAAAAGAGAATCCCACGATTCAGCCCATCAACAGCAGAGCATAAAAATAATAAAAAAGGAAGAGTCCCTTCCTTATGCCGATTGTTTTTTATAACTTTGCATCCTACAAGAACACCTTTTCATTATGAAAGAATTAGCATTAAAGTACGGATGCAATCCCAACCAAAAGCCATCACGAATTTACATGGAAGAAGGCGAATTGCCACTTGAAGTATTGAATGGCCGCCCAGGATACATTAATTTTCTCGATGCACTGAATAGTTGGCAGCTCGTAAAAGAACTTAAAGCCGCCACCGGTATCGCTGCAGCAGCATCATTCAAGCATGTTTCACCCGCAGGTGCAGCAATCGGACTTCCTTTGAATGACACGTTGAAGAAGATTTACTTCGTTGACGACGTCAATATTGAATTTTCACCTTTGGCAAATGCTTATGCCAGAGCCCGTGGTGCTGATAGAATGTGTTCTTATGGAGACTTCGTTGCGCTGAGCGATACCTGCGATGCTGCAACGGCTACCTTAATCAAGCGTGAAGTAAGCGACGGTGTCATCGCACCAGACTATACTCCTGAAGCTCTTGCTATCTTGAAAGCTAAACGCAAAGGAACGTATAATGTCATCCAGATCGATCCGAATTATGTACCAGAGCCCATTGAACATAAGCAGGTCTTCGGTATTACTTTCGAACAAGGTCGTAATGAAGTGAAATTAGATGATGACACCCTCTTCGCCAATATTCCGACACAGAATCAGATATTCACGCCAGAAGCCAAACGAGATTTAATGATTGCACTCATCACATTGAAGTATACGCAGAGTAATAGCGTTTGTTATGTTAAGGATGGACAGGCTATCGGTATAGGAGCTGGACAGCAAAGCAGAATCCATTGTACGCGATTGGCTGGTCAAAAGGCAGATAACTGGTGGTTGCGCCAATGTCCCAAAGTGATGAACCTTCCATTCAAACCTGGTATTCACCGTGCAGACAGAGACAATACCATTGACCTTTATATCGGTGAGGAATTTGAAGACTTGTTGGTTGACGGTACTTGGGAACAATTCTTCACGTCAAAACCAGAGCCTTTAACGGCACAAGAAAAGAAAGAATGGCTGGCACAAAACAGACAGGTAGCGCTGGGTAGCGATGCATTCTTCCCATTTGGTGACAATATAGAACGTGCTCATAAAAGCGGCGTTGAATACATCGCACAGGCAGGAGGTTCCATTCGTGATGATCATGTTATAGCTACTTGCGACAAATATGGAATAACGATGACATTTACCGGTGTCCGACTGTTCCATCATTAAAATAATTCGTCATTCACAATTCTTCATCTCTCATCGAATGTACGACGTGTAGCAGAATCAAACCTGCGCAACACACATTAAAAGACGTACAAATGGTCTTGCACTTGACGAATTGTGAATGATGAATCACCAACTAAAAATAATAGAACTATGGATGATTTTGACAAAATCCTTGAGGATGGCATAACCTTTAGACCTGCTCCCAAAGAGGATAAGAATAAAGATAAGGTCAAGACCAAGGCCAAGAAAAAGAAATACATTACCGGAGCGCACGGTAGTGGATCAGCTCGTCAGAAGGCGAAATACCGCACACAACGAGCCAATAGAAACAAAAAATAATAATAAACTTCTTTGAAGCGTAATCAATTGTTACGCTTCGAAGTAATACCTCCAGACTTTGTCAATATCAAAGTCACATCTTGCAATTGCTTTTTTGCACAATCGAATATCATCGAAGGATTGATACGCCTTCCTTTGTAATGAATTTCAAAATGCAGATGCTCCGTGGTTGCCCGGCCGGTACGGCCCGTTAATCCGATCTCCTCCCCTGCCTTAACTTTCTGCCCCACATTCACCAAGTTTTTACACATATGGCTATACAAGGTTTCAAAACCATATTTATGCTTGATTGTAATGCAGTTTCCATATCCATAATGGGGTTTTGAAAGGGTTACAACCCCATCGAAGACAGCCACAATACCATCTCTGGGTTTCGTTTTTAAATCTACGCCACAATGGTTTCTACGACCTCCATAAGGACTAATTGTCTTACTTCCAGGCAAAGGAAATGCCCAATGCCCTTCCTTTTCCACATCAGCAAGGTTTAACTTGATCGTATAACCTGCTGCAAAGGGATCATCGTCATCACTGACAGCTTTCTTTTGATCGACAGTGACAACCGATATGTCAACCCTTGAACCCGTTTTCTTGCATTGTATGGCTTGTTGTCGCAACTGATGACTATTGATATCAATGATTATTTCGGGGTTGACGCGTGCACCATTCACCATGATGGAAAATAGAGAATACGTTCTTTTATCCTTATCACCCACAATAGCAATGGTCTGACCAGCTTTTACCGTCTGACCGACCTTTACGATATTTTGTGCATTGTTCGCGTACATGGTCTCCAAACCATTGCTGTGCCTGATAACGATTACATTGCCAAAGTTAGGATGTTTGCGTGAAAGACGAACCACACCATCTAACATTGCCTTGACATTATCACCCTTGGTCGATTCTATTTCTAAGGAATGATTTTTCAACATCTTTGCTTTTCCAACAGGAAGAGGGAAAGCATAAGCGACGTTTGCATTTGATGTAAAATCAATTGTAAACGTATTTGATTTGTGAAAGAGCCCTGGTGTGGCAATACTAATTTGTTGTTGTTCGGCAGCAGTGAACGATTCATTTACAGGAGCAAAGGCCGACAGCGTCATGATTACTGCACTCGTCAGTAAAATTTTGCGCAAAAATAGTCTCATAGGTTCGAGTATAATTGATTGCTAGGCAGACTCAGAATGGCAGATTACCCCATCCTGGCCAATTTACTACAGCAGAATGATTCCGCTATAGACTCTTCCAGACTGAATACCCATTCGTCTTGCAGAGAAGTATTCATCAACATGATCGAAAGTACAGATCTGGGTGTTCAATATATTAGATTCAGGCACTCCCATTTCCACCATTTGCAGGCGATTGCATTCAGGTAGATTGATATGCCATTTTTCTTTTTTCAAAGAGATTTCCGACAGGTTAAAGCCGGCATGAGCGAACTCTTTATAGACCTCATCACCCACTTCAAAGTGAGTTAACGAGATGCCTGGGCCAATACAACCATGCAAATCTTCTGCATGGGTTCCATAGTTTTGGCCCATCTTTTTAATGGTTTTCGAAACGATTCGCTGAACCGTTCCTCTCCATCCTGCATGAACGGCAGCGGCAACATGATGCCTGTCATCATAAAGCAGAATGGGAATACAATCGGCAGTCAAGACTCCGATACACACGCCTGGCACATTCGTGATCAAGCTATCAACACTTTCCAATAACATTTCTCGTGTCATGGATGAGGAAGAGAAAAAATCCTGGGCAATAATTCTCGACTCATCCCCATGCGTTTGATGTGGCATTAACAAGAAGTTGGTATCAATCTGCAACTCTTGGCAAAGCAATTGACGATTCGTTGCGATGGCTTCAGAATCGTCCCCACAATAAGCATTGATGTTGAATTCACCATATTTGCCCACGCTCACACCCCCTTTTCGTGTAGAAGAAAATGCCTTTACACGTTCATGAAGCGGATAGTATGTCAATATGGGGCGCGTCAAAATCAACTAATAAATCGTTATATCAAAAAAATTATGTGGCAATGTCTGTATATTCGAAGTCGTCAAGGTCATCGACATCTTCGATTTTGCCTTCATCCAGATATTCAATCTCTCCGGCTTCACCTTCATCCTCCAGTTCAGAGACCAACACTTTCATATCCTTATCGCGGTGAACAATGGTATCTTCTGCAATAATCTCTTTCAACTTATTGCTCTCACTGTTCAACTCTGCCCAGAGAACATCTTTCAGTTCGTCCAATCCTTGACCGCTGACAGCAGAGATAAAGACCACTGGCAGGTCGTCAGGAACCGTTTCCTTCAACATGTTTATCAGTTCATCATCCAGAATATCACATTTGCTGACGGCCAGCACACGGTGCTTGTCCATCATCTCCGGGTTGAACTTTTTCAACTCATTGAGCAAGATTTCGTATTCTTTCTTGATATCATCCGTATCTCCCGGAACAATGAACAACAATAATGAATTGCGTTCTATATGACGAAGAAAACGAAGACCAAGCCCTTTCCCTTCGCTGGCGCCCTCAATAATGCCGGGAATATCAGCCATCACAAACGATTGATGGTCACGATAGGCTACGATTCCCAAAGAAGGTTCAAGCGTCGTAAACGGATAATTCGCTATCTTGGGACGGGCACTTGACAACGAAGAGACCAAAGTAGACTTTCCTGCATTGGGGAATCCCACCAATCCAACATCCGCCAATAACTTTAATTCCAGGATAATCGTCATCTCCTGCATCGGTTCTCCCGGCTGGGCATATCGTGGGGCCTGATTGGTTGAAGTACGGAACTGGAAATTACCCAATCCTCCCCTACCACCTTTCAGCAATAATACTTTCTGGTCGTCTTCCGTTACATCACAGATATACTTGCCATTCTCGGCATTATAAACCACAGTGCCACAAGGTACGTCAATATAAACATCCTTCCCATCGGTACCATGACATTTGTCACGACCGCCATTTCCTCCATGTTCAGCATAGACATGGCGGTCATATTTCAAGTGTAGCAGCGTCCAATAGTTATGGTTGCCACGCAAATATACGCTGCCGCCTTTTCCACCATCTCCTCCATCAGGGCCTCCATTGTAATTATATTTTACATGATGAAGATGCATTGACCCTCTGCCGCCCTTTCCTGAGCGACAGTAAATCTTTACATAATCTACGAAATTGGATTCAGCCATAATATAAAAAAGATCTTAGAGAATAAATAGAATTAAGAGCATTCTCTATTCTTGCTCCAATTCAATGAGTGGAAAAGATAAAAATGATGGAGGAGTCTCGGAGGATTCCCGTCGAGCCACCTCCATCTTTATTGTTTAAGCCCTCTTTTCAAAAGGGGTATGGAGCTTCTTTTACAAAGAGTCGATTACCTGGCAAACATCTGCAAAGATCTTGTCTAGTTCGCCGAAGCCTACGATATGATGATGCAATCCTTCGGTATCATACCAAGCGATTAGCGGAGCTGTCTGGTCGTAATATACGCCAATACGCTTTTTGATGGTTTCTTCGTTATCATCACTTCGACCACTTTGTTGGCCACGCAGAATCAATCGCTTCATCAACACCTCTTCTGGAACATCAAGTTCGATCATCGCCGAAACTTTATGTCCGCGGTTTGCCAACATTTTCTTCAAAGCTTCAGCTTGTGGAATTGTTCTGGGAAATCCGTCAAAGATAACACCTGTATGCTCTTTTCCAAAGCTATCGTATACGCTGGCAAGAATATCGATCATCAACTCATCAGGAATCAGTTGGCCTTTGTCAATATACTGCTTAGCCGTTTTGCCTAATTCCGTACCGTTTTTAATCTCGTTACGCAACACATCTCCTGTAGAGATATGTCCAAAACCATACTTTTTAATCAGCAGGTCGCTTTGAGTGCCCTTTCCTGAGCCAGGAGCACCGAAAATTACTATATTTTTCATTCTTCTACTAATGTATAAATGTCTCTTAAATTGCGACCTTGTTGGTCATAGTCAAGCCCATATCCAACGATGAAGTCGTTTGGAATTTCAATGGCCGTGTACTTAATGTCAAGAGGTACTTTCAATTTTCCGGGCTTGAGCAACAACGTACAGATGTCAATCGATGCCGGCCTGCGAGTTCCGAGTGTCTCCAACATACGCTTCATTGTCGCACCTGTGTCGATGATATCCTCGACAACAACTACCGGTCTGTCGGTAATGTCTTCATTTAAGCCTATCACTTCCTTGATTTCTCCCGTAGAGGCAATGCCTTGGTAAGACGCCAATTTAACGAAAGATATTTCACAAGGTATCGTGAGATATCGCATCAGGTCAGCAGCAAACATAAAAGAACCATTCAGCACTGCCAATAGCAATGGATTCTTACCAGCCAAATCTTGATTCATTCGGTCGGCAACAGCCTTTACTCGCCCTAAAATTTCTGCTTCTGGAATGAATATCTTAAACCTTTTGTCTTTGATCGTAACTTCACTCATGGATGTTGTTAATTTATAAACCGCAAAGTTAATAAAAAACTTTGTAACGTTCGAACATTCAAATGAAAAAGGGAATAAAAATATCTTTGCGCACTGTTGGAAATATGTTGAATCCATTCTAAAAATATCTTGCTAAAAGGTTGATATGTCAGAATTTAATTACTAACTTTGTAAGGTTAGCTCTCTGTTCAGCAAAACGATCAAAAGAGCATCCTTGGCAAGTCATAACCCATGTAAACTTCTGGTTATCTAGCACTTGTAGGTTTAGGCCTTTTACTATATTCGGCAATGATACAGATTGATCATTGCAGATCATTTTAACTAACTCAATAGAAAGGGAAATGTTATGGATCGCTCAACAAAACATATTTTTATCCTTGTATCTTTTTTGTTATGTGCTGCCTATTCGATGCCAGCCTTTACGCAGGAAAGCTACATCACTATCACGGGAAAGATCAAAGATACTGAAACCGGGAAAGCTTTGCCTTATGTCAACGTTTCGGTTTCGGCTAGTCAAATTTCCACCGTGTCAAATGCAGACGGTAGGTTTACGCTAAAGGTTAATCAAAAGCCATCTAACCTCGTCTTTACGCATGTCGGTTATCGTTCTCGACACTATGTACTTGGTGAAGACCTCTCTAACCTGTCGATATCGATGCAACCCAGTACGGTCATCTTGTCTGAAGTCGTCGTCAACTCAGGCAACCCCTTGGAAATAATCAAGGCTGCCATCGCGAAAATACCGACGAACTACAGCTCCAAACCCGAGCTGTTCAAAGGCTTTTATCGAGAAACAACGCAACGCGGTCGTCGGTACATCTATGTTGCTGAGGCTGTTGTCAGCATGTATAAGACATCGTATGCTTCTGATGTTCAGTTCGACAGAATCAGTATTGACAAGGCTCGCAGACTGATAAGCACGCGCCAATCAGATACTTTGGGTGCCAAAATGCAAGGTGGACCGGTATTGCCCATTTATATAGATTTCGTGAAAAACAGAACAGACTTATTGAACGAGGAGGAATTACTGAACTATCAATTAAGAATGGAGATACCAACTACCTTTGATAACCGTCCACAAATCGTAATTGGGTTCGCTCCCAGCAGAAGAGCGCCCTATGCACTTTATGAAGGAAAGGTATACATAGACCGCGAAACACTTTCCTTTACCCGTTTGGAATTCAAACTCGATTTAAGCGACCGGATATTGGCTACGCAACGAATGTTGATCAGCAAACCAGCCGGTGTAAAGTTCAAACCCAAGGAAATGTCATTCATCGTCAGTTACAAAACCGAAGATGGCATTACCCGTCTGAATTATGTCAGAAGCGTTTCACGCTTTACTTGCGACTGGAAATGGCGTCTGTTTTATTCACCCTATACCGTTGTCGGAGAGATGGTGGTAACCGATTGCCTGCCACCCGACCAGGTACATCCTATCAAAGGCAAACAATCGTTTGACAACCGTAGCTCTCTCTACGACAAAGTAGAGCTCTTCGATACGACCGACTTCTGGGGAAAGGATAATATTATAGAACCTACCGAGAGCTTGGAGAACGCCATAGACAAACTGAAAGAGATGCTTAGATAGCGACATCAAGCTTCGGATTGACGATTTCGGAATCTCTTGTCCTACAGGCAATCCTCATATTCCATGAATGCGATGATCTATCAATCGTCGCATTCATGGAATTTTTTTTGGCATACGCGTCACGTTACCCTTTGGCATTATCAATTACTGTCAATGAAATGGGCATTTAAAGCGGATGACCTAAAGTGATCTTCTATAAAAACGGAAGTTGTTTTAAGGCTTCAAGACACTGTTTCAAAGAGAAAACCAACAAAAGAACAAGTCATTAGACCCCATTTTGCAGATGAGTTGAACAGGATTGCGGACAAAGTCAATGCTTTTGTCAAACGATATCATTGGGTTTGTGGCACAATACCATTGCCTTTATCAAGCAAAAAGGTTGATATTGTTTTACAAGCATAGAAAGATATAATCGACACTCATTGAGACTCATTCTTCATTCAATACAGCAATATCTCAAACAAATGATTGTTTTGCGTTTAAAGAACGAATGCTAGAAGGAGTATTGTTCTTTATTTTGCCTGATTAAACATGACCAAAGCATACAATCAACAACCGAATTGATTCGCTTTACCTCCATACCGAAAGACAACACCCATCAGGTAAATTTGGAAAACTGGCTTGAAAAAGCGACAAATTCAAATTTTAAGCATTAAATTTGCAGATTACTGAGCACTAGAATGGCAGAAACACACTTCTTCACACTCATTTAGCATCCAAATCTGAATACAAAAATTCCTTGCATTATGCGAAATCATCTATTGATTATTCTGGGATTCCTCTTCTTAGGGAACAATATACAGACAACAGCCCAGCAGCTTCCCATGAAACTATGGTACGATAAACCTGCTACTTTTTTTGAAGAGGCATTGCCCCTTGGCAATGGAAAGTTGGGAGCTGTAGTGTATGGACAACCTGAAGACAATCTGCTTTATCTCAATGACCTGACATTTTGGACTGGACAACCTGTCGATTCCACATTAGATCGTCACGCACACGAATGGATTCCGGCGATCCGCGAGGCGCTTTTCAAAGAAGATTACAAAACCGCCGACTCGTTACAGTTGAAGGTTCAGGGGCCCAATTCCCAATATTATCAGCCCTTGGCCACCCTTCACATAATCGACTCCCGGGGTGAAAGGGCAACCGACTATCGCCGTGAGCTAGACATCGACAGCGCCTTGTGCCGTGACAGCTACATGCTCGACGGAGTACAGATAACCAGAGAGTATTTGGCTTCTAACCCCGACCATGCCATTGTTATCCACTTTCAGGCGAGTAAGCCGGGTGCCATCAACTGCCAAATCAAGTTGTCTGCTCAGGTTCCTCACCATTTTTCAGCCTCAACAGATCGACTTTCCATGGAAGGTCATGCCTATGGATCGCCAAAGAATAGCGTTCATTTCTGTACAATTCTGCACGCGCAAGTAAAAGATGGACAAGCGGTGGCATCCGATTCGACGCTAACCTTGTCGAACGCTACTCAAGCTACACTATATATCGTCAATCAAACCAGCTTCAACGGTTTCGACAAACATCCCGTTCGTCAGGCAGCTCCGTACAAAGAAAATGCCGAACATAATTTGACGCAAGCACTTTTGTCAGATTACCAACAAATCAGACAGAGGCATGTAAACGACTACCAGCAATACTTCAACCGGTTGAAGCTATTCCTGGGTGGCTCAGTTGTGGATAACCATAGAACTACCGAGCAACAACTAAAAGACTACACCGACCAAGGTGGACATAATCCCTACCTTGAGACCCTCTATATGCAGTACGGACGATACCTGCTTATCTCGTGTTCGCGTACGCATGCAGTTCCCGCCAATTTGCAAGGATTGTGGGCCAACCGGTTATTTTCACAATGGCGAAGCAATTACACCATTAACATCAACTTGGAAGAGAACTACTGGCCTGCAGAAGTTTCGAACCTTAGCGAGATGACCGAGCCTCTTATCTCATTCATGCAAGCCTTGTCGGTTACCGGTAAACACGTGGCTAAAAACTATTATAACATAGAACGAGGATGGTGTTCGAGTCATAACTCAGACCTATGGGCGATGGCTAACCCTGTGGGTGAAAAGAACGAGAGCCCCGAATGGAGCAATTGGAACCTCGGAGGTGCATGGCTCACACAAAACTTGTGGGAGCATTACCGGTTTACCCGAGATAAAAAATTTCTGAAAAACACAGCCTATCCCTTGCTGAAAGGGGCATCCGAGTTTATGCTTGACTGGCTCATTGAAAATCCGAAGACACCAGGCGAACTGATTACCGCCCCCAGTACGTCACCCGAAAACGAATATGTTACTCCCAAAGGCTATCATGGAACAACGTGTTATGGCGGCACTGCCGACCTGGCCATCATCCGTGAGCTCTTCATCAATACCGGGGAAGCGATTCTCGCCCAAGGAAATAAGTTTGCAAAACGATCATCTTTACTGACCGAGATCAACAAGGCATTGCCCAGACTACATCCTTACACCATCGGACACATGGGAGATATCAATGAATGGTATTACGATTGGGACGACTATGACTTCCAACACCGCCACCAAAGTCATCTGATTGGTCTGTATCCCGGTCATCATATCACTTTGACAGAAACACCTTTGTTAGCGAAGGCCGCAGCAAGGGCTCTTGAAATCAAAGGGGATCAGACGACAGGATGGAGCACAGGATGGCGTATCAACCTGTGGGCGAGGTTGCACAATAGCCAACAGGCCTATCATATTTATCAGAAACTGCTGACTTATGTCTCACCCGACAACTATCAAGGTAAAGACAAACGGCGCAGTGGGGGTACCTACCCGAACTTGTTTGATGCCCATCCACCGTTCCAAATCGACGGCAACCTCGGCGGTACTGCAGGCGTTCTCGAAATGTTGATGCAGAGTACTGACACCGAACTCGACCTGCTTCCAGCATTGCCATCAGCCTGGAAAGACGGCGAAATACATGGGATCAGGGCGCGCGGTGGCTACGAACTAAGCATGAAATGGGAAGATGGGAAAGTGGTATGGGCATCATTGAAGCCGTGTACGAAGAATTTCGTGAAACACCTCAATGTTCATTTCAATGGAACGAAACGCCTTGTTCTTTTGAAAAAGCACAAAGCGGTAATGATACAATAGCATATTATTTTTGGAAAGCTTCATTCAAGATTTCCGTTATACACGAATACCCGGATGTTTTTTGTAATTTTGCAAGCTGAAATTTAGAGGACGTTGATGAATACGAGCCTTCTTTTAAGATGATACCCTCTAAAGAAGGTAGCCCCGATATGAATATTTTAATGAAAAAGATCTTTCTTTTGTTGATGATGATGTGGATGGTGAAAGGCTATTCACAGGATTTCAATCCGCAATGGATTGCCTATCCGCAAGTAGACAGCACTTCACAAATCTGGTTTCGCCGTCAGATTGATTTCCCCCAACGGCCGGTTTATGCCACAATCGATGTCGTTACATCAGGCAAGATTAGTCTTTTCGTTAACGAAAGAAATGTATCGACAGCCCAATGGATGCCCTCTCGCATGGAAAACGACAATCAACCGGTATGCATCAGTCTGGACATCACCCGTTTTTTACAACAAGGCTCTAACACGATCGCCATTTGGTATGCACCTGGTTTTGAACATCTCAATGAGAAACAGATAGCCGTCTCGGTTGTAGGAAAGATGAAAGACAATACGAAAGTGGGCATGACATCAGATAACCAGTGGTTGACTCATCGGGCAAACGTCACACTTTTGGATGAAGGAAGAGAACTTTTGGATGCCAACAGCTATCCAATGAAATGGAATTCAGAGGATATTGATTGGGCAACCTGGATCTCGGCACGAATGGTTCCATCCCAACTAGAATCCATTAAATATTATCTGTCATCCTATCCTGCCGAAAAACGAAGCAAGACTTTTATTCCCCGTTACTTTGATGTGGTCGGCGATAGCGTGTATTATCAATTCGACAAAACCTTCAGAGGGCAAGTGAGGGTTACGCTACGGAATGCCAAACGTGGCGAACGCATCAATATCAACGGATTAGAATACGTATGCACTGGCGAGACAGACGAACAGGCTTGCCGTCAGATGACCGTATCTGACAACAAAAGGGTATTGATTTATGGGGATAAGTACTTCAAGAAAGATCAGATTCAAACCGTTGAAGGTTTGGAGATTGTCCCTTATATTCATAACAGCTATCAATATTGATATGCTGATATGGTGAAACATCTTTAAAACACGACACCAAAAGAGAATAAAAACAAGAATACTTAAAATGTTTTCTTTACTTGTTACAATGAAAACACAAAACTTTCAAAATGGTAAAGTACCATATGATGAAAGTTTTTGGTGTGTATCTTGAAATACTACAATAGGTTTTGTTCGCTTAACTGTTTGGCGACAAGGCACAATTCATCGTACCATTCTTTTCCAAACCGGCGAGTCAACGGTTCTTTCAAGAACTGATATAATCGCAAGTTCAGTTCATTTCCTTTCTCGATACCACACTGACAAATCTTCCAATGATGGTAATTCAGACCAATACCTCCCCCATCAAACACCTTTTCTCGGATAGGATAGAGTGCACAAGAGATAGGTTTGCAAAATTGAGTAGCGTGATTTCTGTATGCTTTTTCTAAGGAGCAGAGACAAATTCCGTCTTGATAACAAGTAAATACACAGTCTTTATTTCCAACGATACTAGTAACCAAGTCACCTTCTTGGTCTACATAGGCCACTCCTTGCTTGTCAATCACGCACTGAGCCGATGCAGATAGATCGTTCCAAACCGTATCTAAAGCATCCTCAATGCCTGCAATTTCGTCCAAATTGACAGGAGCTCCCGCATCACCCTCAATGCAACAGGCGCCCTTACAAACATCCAAATCACAACAAAACTTCACTGTAAAGATGTCGGAAGACACCAAAATTTCACCCACTTGGATGATAGAAGGAATACGACTTTCCATAAATTTTAATTATTTACCATTCAATGGGTGCAATGCCTTGGTCTTGTAAATACGCATTACAACGCGAAAAATGATGGTTACCAAACCAACCTCCCCTATTGGCAGACAGTGGTGAAGGATGTACACTCTCCAAAACGCAATGCTTGGTTCGATCAATCAGATATGCTTTTGAACGCGCATAACCACCCCATAACAAGAATACCAAATGAGACTTTTCGGCATTTAAGACCTTAATAACTGCATCCGTGAACTCTTCCCAACCATGCCTTTGATGACTGCCCGCCTCATGTTGCCGAACAGTCAGCGTGGCATTAAGCAGCATCACTCCCTGAACAGCCCATCGGGTAAGGTTTCCTGAAGTCGGGATAGGAACATCCAAATCGTCGTTTATCTCTTTAAAAATATTTTGAAGAGATGGCGGAAAGGCAACGTTGTCATTGACAGAAAAGCTTAATCCATGCGCTTGTCCAAGTTCATGATAGGGATCTTGGCCAATGATCACCACTTTAACCTTGTCGAAAGGACATAAGTTGAAAGCATTGAAGATAAGCTTCCCAGGAGGGAAACAGACCGCTCTACTATATTCGTCACGTACAAACTGGGTGAGGTTGGCAAAATATGGCTTGTCAAATTCGGATTGTAAGTGAGCCTTCCAGCTCGGATCGATCGTTACTTTCATTGGCTTTAAATACTAGAAATGCAAGATATTTCTAATGTTGAATGATCATGTTCTTGCGAAAGGCTACATCAAACGCTGCAAAAGTACAAATATTATTGTATTTTTCAAAACGACTTTCCATGATTTTCCATCGATCTGTTGAAAGCATAACGGTGGAAAACAAAGTGGACAACCATCTGTTCTTGATAGCTGCCCACTTATATTGTGATGCCGAATGGTCAAAAAATCGCCGTAATTAGTCGTTAATCAGGTTCTCGCCTGTCATATCTTCTGGCTGTTCCAACCCCATGATGTGCAACAAAGAAGGTGCAACGTCAGCCAAACGGCCATTTTTTACCGTAGCACTGTTATTGTTTGTAACATAAACAAACGGTACCGGATTCAATGAATGGGCTGTGTTTGGCGAGCCATCTTCGTTGATGGCATTGTCTGCATTTCCGTGGTCAGCAATGATGATTGCCTCGTAGTCATTCGCTTTAGCGGCTTCAACAACAGCCTTGACACAGTTGTCGACTGCGTGAACAGCCTTTGCTATAGCATTGTATACACCGGTATGGCCTACCATGTCACCGTTGGCAAAGTTGACAACAATAAAGTCATACAACTGTGTATTGATGGCTCCAACCAATTTGTCCTTTACCTCATAGGCACTCATCTCTGGCTTCAAATCGTAAGTAGCAACTTTAGGAGAAGCAACCAAGATACGATCTTCACCCTTGTAAGGTTCCTCACGTCCGCCATTGAAGAAGAAAGTAACATGAGCATACTTCTCTGTTTCGGCTGTATGTAGTTGTTTCAGACCCTTGCTACTGAGATATTCGCCTAATGTATTGCCTACATTTTCCTTAGGGAAAAGGATATGTACGCCTGTAAAGTTAGCATCATAGGGAGTCATACAGTAATACTGAAGATCCTTGATGGTAGACATGCCTTCGTCAGGAAGATCGGTCTGTGTCAAAACTTGAGTCAATTCCTTTGCACGGTCGTTACGGAAGTTAAAGAAAATAATCACATCTCCCTCTTCAATCTTGCCATTGACAGAAGCATTGTTAATAGGTTTGATGAATTCGTCTGTTACCTCTTCAGCATAACTTTCATTCATTGCCTGAACCATATCCGTTGCTTGCTTGCCCTCACCTGCAACCAACAGGTCGTATGCTATCTTCACACGGTTCCATCGTTTGTCACGGTCCATCGCATAAAAACGACCGATGATGCTTGCAATGTGCGCATCGTTTTGATCACAAACGCTTTGAATCTCCTGAATAAATCCTACACCACTCTTCGGGTCGGTGTCTCTACCATCCATGAAACAGTGAACAAAAGTATTCTTCAATCCATATTCTTTGGAGATTTCTATCAACTTAAAGAGATGGTCCAACGATGAGTGTACACCACCATTGCTGGTCAATCCCATTAAATGAAGCTTCTTACCGGTTTTCTGAGCATAGCTGTATGCAGCTACGATTCCTTCGTTCTTCAGGATAGATCCATCTTTGCAAGCGCGGTTAATCTTCACCAGGTCCTGGTAAACCACACGACCTGCACCGATATTGAGATGACCTACCTCAGAGTTTCCCATCTGACCGTCAGGCAAGCCGACATCTTCTCCCGAAGCATTTAATTGGGCATGCGCACTAACAGCATTCAAATAATCCAAATAAGGCGTAGGTGTATTATAAATTACATCACCTTTTCCATGTTTGCCAATCCCCCATCCATCGAGGATCATTAATAAAGCTTTCTTTGCCATAAATGTATTTTCTATATATTTGATACGTTACTGAAATTCGAAAATAGCACATGAAAAGACCAGTGGATTTTATCCAAGATTTGAAAATGTTGCTATCCCATGCAAAGTTACGGCAAATTTCTGATTTTGAAGCTAAAACCGTTATGATATTTCGCTTTTTTAGATATTCGGACAACACAGAAAACCTCGCAAATCTTTCGACTTGCGAGGTTCAATGCTTTGCAGATGAAATCAATATCTGATTACTCTACTTCAATCTGCTTACCCAAAGCCTTGACGATTTCTGCCCGTTTAGGCAACGTTACGGTCAGAACACCGTCGAGCATCTTTGCAGAGATGTGCTCTTTATCAACATCATCGGGCAATATCAAAGTCTGTTCAAAACTTGAATAGCTAAATTCTCTGCGCAGATAGTGAGCCTTGTTGTCGTTATCCTTCGTTTCCTCTTTCTTCTCCATCTTGATAACGAGATTACCGTCATTGTCGATGTTTACCTTAAAATCATTCTTATTCAATCCTGGAACAGCCAATTCAACGACATATTCTTGATCATGCACTAAGATGTTTACAGCTGGTGCTGTTCTGTTTACATGAGGTACAAATTCTGTGTTGAAAAAGTCATCAAATACACTTGGTAACCATGAATTTCTTTTTGCTACTGGTAACATAATAAATCCTCCTATTATTTTAGTTTACTATTTATTGTTAGTGTTTAATTTCTTTGCTCTTTCGAGCTCACTATCAATATTGCAAGGAATGTACCAGTGTAGACAATAATGACATTTTGTCATCTTTTATCTATTCTTAATAAATGCTGTAAGACAAAATGACACATTCTCTTATATTATCTGCAACATATAACTCTGCCTCAACCCATTAAATAGGGCATCAAAACAGGCTGGTCAAACACCGATCTGCAAATTTCAAATAAACTATACAGTAACTTAATAACAGAAAAGATGATCAACGTATACAACGCCTCTGAAGAGCCATTCCACAAACCCATGCAAATCGACTTCCAAACCCATCAACATTGCATTTCAATATCATCGGTATTGCCTGTCGATGTCAATGGTTTTGCAAAATCGGCAAGTAGAAAGCAAAACAAAAGGCAAAAGAAAAAGGGGCATGGAACGAAATTCCATACCCCTTGAAAAAATGGGTGGTAAATTGAAAATAGCATCCTTGCTAACAATGATGGCTTAATATCCTTCTGGCTTAGCCTCATCTAACGTCGATGGACACATTTCAGAAAACCGCAGGGCATTGCAAAGCTATCCTATCTTTACCCTCATACCCCAAACGTTGTTATTCTTTTAACCAATCAATTGCTGCAGGTCTTCTTCCACAGTAGAATTACCAGCCAAGCCGAATTGTTCTACTAGCACCTTTAATACCGCTGGTGACACGAAAGCAGGAAGCGTTGGGCCAATATGGATGTTCTTTATACCCAAGCTTAACAGAGCCAGCAATACAATAACGGCTTTCTGCTCGTACCATGCGATGTTGAAAACAATGGGAAGATCATTGACATCTTTTGCGCCAAAAATCTCTTTCAACTTAAGCGCAACCACGACCCATGAGTAAGAATCATTGCATTGCCCGGCATCCAATACGCGTGGAATACCATTGATATTGCCTAAATTCAACTTGTTGTAACGGTATTTTGCACAGCCAGAAGTCAAAATCACAACGTCTTTCGGCAGTTGTTGTGCAAATTCTGTATAATAATTACGGCTATTCATCCGTCCATCGCAACCACTCATCACAACAAACTTGCGAATGGCACCGCTCTTCACGGCGTCAACAACTGCATCTGCCAGAGCGATAACCTGATGATGGGCAAATCCGCCAACGATGTGACCTTGTTCGATCTGAGTAGGTGCCTGGCATTTCTGAGCCACTTTAATCACCTCAGAGAAGTCTTTATGCCCATCGGTACCAGTCTCAATGTGTTTCCATCCTGGAAATCCGGTAGAATTCATTGTATAGACCCGATCGTTATAATTGGCATCTGCCTTGGGAGGTACGATACAGTTGGTCGTAAAGACGATGGGACCATTGAAGGTTGAGAACTCTTCCTTCTGCTTCCACCAGGCATTACCGTAATTGCCAACCAGATGCTTATATTTTTTAAGCCTTGGATAATAGTGTGCCGGCAACATCTCTCCGTGGGTATAAACATCAACACCAGTACCTTCGGTTTGCTTGAGCAGGTCTTCTATGTCGTGAAGATCGTGACCACTAATCAGGATCCCGGGATTCTTTCCCACACCAATGTTGACCTGCGTCATTTCTGGATTGCCGTAAGTAGTGTCGTTTGCTTGGTCGAGCAATGCCATCACGTCAACACCATGCGAGCCAGTTGCCAAAACAATATCGAGCAAGGTTGCCTGGTCTGCATCGGGATTGGCAATGGTTGCCAAGGCTTCGCACATGAAATCGGTTATCTTACGGTCGGAGAAGCCTAGACGTCCTGCATGCTCATAATAAGCAGCAATACCCTTGAGCCCTAGAACGGTGAGTTCTTTCAGCGACCGAAGATCCTCGTTTGTGTTTCGTAAGACGGTTTCTGCCAAGGCTTCGGTATCATAATCCGATTTATCACCCTGCCACAAAACCTCACGATAAGGAGGTAACGACACGCCTGCTTTTTCTGCGATTTGCACCAACTTATGTTTTAATTCTACCCCGTTGTCAACACGTTTAAGAAGAGAGGCATCGTCAAAATTGGCATTGGTAATGGTTGAGAAGAGGGCATCGGCGATAAATTCGTCAACCTCTGGCAAACTTTCCACATGAGCCTTTCTCAACTCATTCTCGATTGTTCCAATCCCACGAACCAAACTTAACAAGAGATCCATATACTTGGATGTTGTCGGAAGCTTTCCACACACACCCTTGATGGTACATCCTGTACCTTTAGCTGTTTCCTGACATTGGAAACAAAACATTTGATTTTCCATATAATTGTCTAAATAAGCGAAATGATTTTCGATGAGTGCAAAAGTAAGTCCGGCAGTTTAAGCAAAAGGTAACAATTGTTACTTGAAGCCTTTAATAAAAGTTAAACTTTGATGTCTGCCTTCACAGAATCTCGTATATTTGTAATGGTAAAAAAAATAGAATGACTCACCAAATACACCAAGACCCAAAAGCATGGATGATGAAATATTGAAGACATTGGAACTATGCCCCTTATTCCGAGGGATGACTGCAGACCATATAGAGCAACTGCTAAACGAAATAAGCTATAAGATCGTACATTTTGATAAAAAGGACATTTATGCCTTAGCAGGCTATCCATGCAAATATGCTGATATCATTCTAAAAGGTGAGATGGTTGCCCGCATGGTGGGGCTATCCGGCAAATATGTTGAGGTAAGCCGTCTAAAGCCAAGCGGATTAATTGCTCCTGCCTTCATCTTTGCGCAGGAGAATCAAATGCCCGTCAGTGTTGAAACCGATGTAGAGACAGATATTTTGCGAATGACTTCGGCAGAATTGAATCGACTCATCAACACAAACGAAACCATTCGCATCAACTATATCCGGTTAATGGCAGACATTCAGGTATTTCTTACCCGAAAATTGCGCAT
>CALNBT010000038.1 GCA_937874345.1 uncultured Prevotella sp. | reverse complement strand
CGTTGTTTCACACCGTCAATCAATATATTGCGAGCTTCACCGGCGAAGCGTTTCAGTTTATTCGTATCCATTTTATTCCGTTATTATGAAACAATAATATCGTTGCCGCCACCAATGTACTGCATCAGTTGTTCTTTCAATCGCTGCAGATATAAGTCGATGTCTTCTTCCGAATGTATGGGGTGGGTAGTGTGCGTATTCAAATGCACAATTCTGCGGGTACGTGGGGTGACAGTCGGTTCTTTCACAACGCCATTTCCTTCTGGTGCAGGAGGATAAGGTTTGGAAACCGGCGGCTTTGGAACAGCTTCGTTGATAAGTTTCATCTGCTCTTCATAAAAATCTGTTACATTCGCATTGGCTTGCAGTGCATAAAAATTGTTGCTATTGGTTTTTTGCAGGATAGTTGTATCTCGTGTGGCAAACTTATCCCTGTCGACTTTTATACCGGCAGCATATTCTTCCAACTCATCGAAAACTTTGTTGTAACCGGTCTTGATAGTTTCTATAAGGGATGATTTACACTCGTTCAAACGTCCGTTCAGATTAGTCATCATCTTCTTGTAAGAAGGCATGTGCTCCCAAGGTTCCATATCTTCATTCATGGCTTTCAAACAAACGAGCACTTCTTTCTGATCTTCCGGTAGGAAGGCAAAATTATCACGGTTTTCATCAAGGAATTTCTTTACCTTCTTGAATATATCAAATTGGTCGTCAACAAATAAATTGATGCTCTTGCATTTATCAAACAGAGCGGATGCGCTCTCTTTGGCATCCGTAATAGTTACAAAGAAGTCTTTCGGGTCGCGGATGGTCGTCCATTTCTCCATCAGTGTAATGGCTTCTTCTATTACGCTTGCAAACGGACAACCGTTTACTGTCTTGAAAAGTTCACGGTAATGAACAAGCAAACGGCTGAGTGCACTATCTTTGGTCTCCTTGCAATTGCGGTACAACTCAGTAGAGTCATTACTGCCCTTGATGGATACGACATTGAAGATATGTTTCCATGCTTCGATGAATGCATTCAACACCTCCTGTGAAATAGCTTTGGCCGGTTCAATCGTAAATCTGTTGGCATCCCTGGCAATATTTCGAGCTACATCCTCACGGTTTACATTTGGATTATTGTTGTAGTTGTAGGCATATAAATGACGCCGTACCAGTTCATTCACCACATAAATACTGCAACAGTCTGCCCATCCATAAGGAACCTTGGCAAACTGACGTACAATGTCTGCCACCGTCACATCATGAGGCGAGCGATCGAGGAAGTCTTTCACTTTCTTCTCTGCGTTAGAGAGAGGCATATCTAAAGTAGGTTCGATGGGACGAAGTATCTTTGAAGCCAATTCACTTTGTGTCTTGGGATATTCCTGCTCATTCACCAATCCGGCAGAACGATAGAGATTTTGCAGATGATAGGTAATTGCCACTTTGTAGCGTTCCTTGTTCTTCGAATTTCCCAATACGGATTGTGGAAGAATGTCTTGTCCGGAGATAACAGGACAGTTGTCGAGCAAATCTCTGAACTTAGGCTTAATATCCTTCTGATACATATCCTTGGCACGTTCTTGAAATATGCGTTTGGTACGCTGGCGTTCTTCACTGATAGCTTGTTCTTGTGCGAAACACTGCACACGGCAAAAGTCCAAAAAGTTCTGGCGAAGTTCCTGATCGTCCTTGAATAGAGAATATAGGAAGAATACCAAATGGTTGGGCTGATTGGTAAATGCAAACTGATCCGGAGAATCAGTACCTGCCGTTGTCAGAAAGTCAACCACCACATCCGGATTATTGGAAAGAATATTCTTACCATCAACATTTCCACCAACATTAAAAGAACGAGTTGCATACGTCTCCTTATTGGTCGATGGCGTAAAACCAAAGTGTTCGTAGATAATCTTGTATAATTCCTCTGTATAGGTGTTGCTGTCAACTTTTTGATTTTTGATGATCTGAGCTACTTGCGACTCTTCTTCTGTATAGAATTCATAGATTTCGGTACCATTATTTGTTTTATTCTTGCGGATAACAGCTTTATCCATCAGGAAAGCCAGCACCTGAGATACATCTTCCTTAATGGCAGCTTTGTTGGCATCCATCTTTGTCATCAGGAGCGTCACGATGTTGTCAATCGTAGCAGAGAATCCTTGCTTGTCCACATCAGAAAGGTTGCATACCATAAAGAGAATATTGACTACTCTGCGATAGAAAGATTGCTTTTCGTCATCCTTGATAAGTTTCAAGGCTTCACGGGCATTCGCTATGGCACGCTGACCAAGATGCTGCATGGAGCCTTGGAACATGGCACCAAAGAACCGGTCGAATGGGATGAATTCGCCCACCTCACATTCTGCGGTTTTCTGGGCTATGGAGAAAGTAATGTTCAGTAAGGAACGTTCGTTGCCCTTCACCTGTTTGTCTACATAGTTCATGTTGACAAAAGAATCAAGCACTCTCATAATCAATTGGAACTGATAAGGTACGAATGGATAGAAAGCTGCAAAGTCTTCCTTGTTTTTATAGGATTGATAAGTGCTTGGAAGAATGAATTGTGCATCAAGCATGGCTTTATTCTTATTAAACAAATCTTCCAATTGAATTTCCACTTCTCCTTTTTTGTCCAATATACGTTTTTGGGTAATGTATTCCGGGCTTGTTCCCTGTAAGGAAGCACGAACTTCAAAACGCCCTAAAATCTTACCCACTTCATCTTCCGGATTGGTATCGCTGCCGCCCACATTCTTGACAACATCTTCCAATGTCTGCTGGGCTGTACATGAAATCCAGACTTGGGATTCACAGACTTCATCCAGTCGTTTTACGAGTGACTGAAGTTGCAGCAACAAATCGCGATGCTCTCCAATGAACTGACTTACTTCATCGACGAAGAACATGATGCGAAAATTGCGATTGTTCTTATTGCCGAGATATTCTTTCATTTCAGAGGCGAATGCTTCCACGGACACATTCACATCATTTTTGAGAATTCTCTCACGAATGACATCGATAGCCAAAGCCGGATCCACTTCCTTGGCCATCTGCAAAGCCAAATCCAAACGACCGGCGGCAAAACGTGATATGTTGCGCTCCCAATCATACCCTTTACTCTTGACATGCTCCTTAAACTCTTCAAATTTGCCGTCATCATCCAATGCTTTTTCCAAATA
>CALNBT010000037.1 GCA_937874345.1 uncultured Prevotella sp. | reverse complement strand
GTGAAATATTCGGATGCATCAAGCTGTTGAACCACCTGTTGCGTAACATGATCCATCGATGAAGTAACCACCACAAGCTTGACATCCTTGATATCTGTCGAGATTGCAAAGCCAAAAAGCAGCATCATCACCACAGGGATCCCAAACAAGATCAGCATCGTTCTGCGGTCTCGTAGAATGTGCTTGGTTTCTTTTGTGATAAAGGAGGTAAATTGGTTCATAGGTTGATCGTCATTTTATTCTTCCCGGGTTGCCTGTCTTGCCAAAAGGGTAAAGACATCATCCATTGTCTCACACTGATAAGCCTGTTTCAAGGCCTGTGGACTGTCCATCGCGCGTATCTTCCCATCGACCATAATCGATATTCTGTCGCAATATTCAGCCTCATCCATATAGTGGGTGGTCACAAAAACCGTGATACCTCGTTTCGAAGCATCGTATATCAACTGCCAAAACTGTTTGCGTGTTGCGGGATCTACCCCGCCCGTAGGTTCATCAAGAAACACTACATCTGGGTCATGAAAAATACTTACCGAGAAAGCGAGCTTCTGTTTCCACCCCAAAGGCAACGATTTAACCATCGTGTTTCGATGATCCTCAAATTGGATATGTTTGAGCATGCCATCCATCTTTCGGTATATTTCCCCACGTTTCATACCATAGATACCACCAAAGAGTTCAATGTTTTGGGCTACGGTCATATCTTCATACAGCGAAAATCTTTGGCTCATATACCCGATGTGTCGTTTAATCTGTTCAGATGCATGACGAATATCAAACCCCGCAACAGAACCTTGTCCGCTGGTTGGCTTGCTCAAACCTGTCAAGATACGCATGGCAGTAGTCTTACCCGCACCGTTGGCACCTAGAAATCCAAAGATTTCGCCACGATGAACCGTAAAAGAGATATCATCGACCGCACGAAAACTACCAAATGCTTTCACCAAATGCGACACACGTATCACCTCATTGTCTTCAACAGACGGCTTTTGAGACTGACTCTCCTGTCTGTTAAGTCCTGTCGGATTAAAGACATCAGCATATTGTGTCAATATATTTTCAGGCGTATCGATGTCGCGGAGGTTGCCTTGATCTAGATAAGCGATTCGCTCAAAACGCCTGATTTCATCGAGATAGGGCGTTGCTGCCACGATGGTGATGTGTCGTTCTTTCAGCATCTCAAGCATTTCCCACAGTTCTTTGCGCGAAACGGGATCAACACCTGTAGTGGGTTCGTCCAAGAACAGTACTGATGGCTCATGAATCAGTGCACACGACAGCGCCAGCTTTTGTTTCATACCACCCGACAAAGCTCCTGCCTTTCGTTTACGGAAAGGTTCAATCTGTGAGTATATTGGCTTTACGATTTCATAACCTTCCTCAAAGGTGGTACCAAATAGGTCTGCAAAGAAATGCAGATTCTCTTCCACCGTCAAATCTTGATACAATGAAAACTTGCCCGGCATGTAACCGATTCGCTTGCGAATGTCTCGGTATTGTTTCACAACATCGAAGCCATCAACCTTGATCTGACCTTCATCGGCCAGCAAGAGCGTAGCCATGATGCGAAAAAGCGACGTCTTTCCTGCCCCATCAGGCCCTATCAGGCCGAAAAGTTCCCCCTGCCCGACTTTCAAAGATACGTCATTCAATGCCTGAACCTTACCGTATCGTTTGGAAACATGCTGAAGCTCGATTGCGCTCATAGCCTAAAACTTTACTTCACCATACATGCCAATCTTGATATATCCGTCGTTCTCAACGGCAATCTTGACAGCGTAAACAAGGTCGGCACGCTCATCATCGGTCAAGATCGTTTTGGGTGTAAATTCCGACTGTTGGGATATCCAAACCACCTTGCCGGGATATTGCTTCCTTTTTCCGCCACCAAAATCACTCATCACCTTGACCTGTTGCCCTATCTTCAGCTTTTCGAGTTGTGCCGATGTGACATAGGCACGTAAGAACAAGTGATTGATGTCAGCAACCTTGAATAACGGCTTGCCGATATTCGCAAATTCACCTTGCTCGGCATATTTTTCCAGTACCGTTCCTGTTATCGGTGAAGTAACGTGACACTTGGCCAGAAGGTCTAATACCTGGTATTTCTGAATATCGGTAGCACTGATCTGCGAATTAAGAGTGCGGGTACTGTTGTCCAACACCGATTGTTGCGCTTCGAGTTGTCGATGCAACACGCTGACAGCCGATATGGCATCGTCAAGTTGCTTACGGTTTGCTGCTCCGTCTTTGACCAGCAATTCGAATCGTGCCTGTTCCTTTTTGGCTTTTTGAAGTTCTTGTTGAAGAACGGCAATCTGTTTGCGGGTATCTGGTCGCTGTTGGGCGATAGATGTAGAGGTTACACCCAACTGTCGGGCCTTTAATGCCAATTGAACCGTATCAATCAGTCCTACTTGTTGGTTTTGAGATACATTAGCCCCCTCTGTTACGTCAAATCGCATCAGTTGTCCACTTTGTTCGGCAGACACAATAACTTCTGTGGCTTCAAAAACGCCTGTGGCATCAAATGGTTTTTCATGGGACGAACAGCCCGACAACATGACGGTCAACACCCCGATCATTATTTTAATTGCTTTCATATCAATTGTTATTGATGTTCTTGATTTGATATATTTCTTGTAACAGCAGAATCTCGTGAATGGCTTTCTGCTGTCTTGCCTGACTAACGGCATTGACGTCGCGCAACATCTCATTCACTGTTTCGATTCCATTTTGTACCTTTTTCGAAGATTTAGCTCGGATATTCTCGCGCAAGGCAATGATTCTGTCATCCTGCCCGATTTTCTCTTTCAGGTCATCCACCACACCTCGCAACTGTTCGTTCTGTAGACGATTGTTGAAAAGAAATGCCTCGCGCTCGCTTTCTATCTGCTGTTGTTTGGTCTCCAACTGCTTTAGATTATTCTTTCGAGTATATAAAGGTGCGATATTCCATGACAAAGACAGTCCACCGGCAACCATCTGGTTTTTCATAAAATCAAAGACCTTGCTTTGATACGACCCCAGTGCAAAAGCACTGAGTTTGGGTTTGAGCTGCACATCGAGCATCTTGCGCTGCTCGCCAAGCAACTTACTTTGAGCAGCAAAATACATCAGTTCGGGGCGTTGTGTGGCATCAGCCAACGATGGTTCGAGGGGCGTTGGACGCTCAAATGCGGTCGAATCGCTTAACTCACGGCCGATAAACAGTCCAAGCATCCTTAGATAAGCCTTTCGTGAAGTAAGCAAGCTACCTTCCTGCTGATTGGCCTGAATCTGTTCTACCTCAACGGCATCCAAATCGGAAGCGTTTGCCAGTCCTCCATTCATCAATCCCTCAACCGTCTT
>CALNBT010000036.1 GCA_937874345.1 uncultured Prevotella sp. | reverse complement strand
AATTGATGTTTTTTTCGGTATTCAATAGGTGTACATCCTTTTAACAATTTAAATTGTTTGGAAAGATTGGCGTAGTTATTGAAGCTCATTTCATCTGCGATTTGCACGATCGGTTTTGTTGATTCTTGTATTAGTTTTGCAAACTGTAAGATTCTAAAATGCAAGATATATTGATAAACCGACTGTCCTGTGATCTTTTTAAACCTAATTTCCAAAAGCCTTCGTGATAAAGGGAGCCTTTTTACTAAATCTTCTACTCCAAGAGGTTCGTCAAGATGGTTGTGAATGAATTCCAGCGTCTTCATGATATATTTATCATCAGTAGCAAAAATATTGGTAGAAATTCTATTGATGATTGACGTTGGTTTGATGATTACGTCATGATATGGGGCTCCCGGATTTTTCATTAGAAATGAAATGAGAGATGCTGTATCATATCCAGCACGTTCAATATCCAAGTTTATGCTAGAAAGGGGTGGATCAGATAATTCACACATGGACACATCATTATCAACCCCTAAAACTGCAATATCATTGGGTATTTTAATTTTGCTAAATTTACAGACTTCTGTTATTTTGTTTCCTTGATTATCATCACAGCACAGTAGTGCTGTCTTTGGTGGAAGTGATTGAAGCCAATTAACTAAAGGTGTGGTATCATAATACCAGAGCGTTTCCAATTGTTGGTTTGTATAAGCATGAAATTGATCACCATAACCTGCTTTGTCAAGTGTTTGGTGAAACCCAATACATCGTTCGTCAGACCATACTGTATTTTCGTAACCAAAGAAGGCGAAGTTTTTGAATCCCCTCATCAAGAAATACTCAGCTGCCATTTGTCCCGTCAACAGGTAGTCACTTGTTATATTAGGTATGTTTGTAAAACGTCGTTTATAATCTTGAGCAATAACCGTGATGCCATTTTGTTGTAACAAACTCACATTTTCGTCGTTATCAAACCGTCCAATCATTGCATTTGCTTTCCAGTTTTTAGCCCATTCAAGAACGCCCTCAATTCCGAATTGACTTTTAAATGAAGGAGGCATTCTACAAACTACCCATTCCTTTTGTGCATTCTCTTTGGCATACCTTAGTATCCCCTGTAAAAGGATGTGGGGAAATGCTTCTGTAAAGTCGGATAAGAAAATAAGACGTACCATGATAAAAAATATATTTTGTGAACCAGGATATTCAGGATGTAGTTAATAGTCAATTACAAAACTAAAAATCATTTTACAAAGCTGCAACGATTGTTAGAGAAACTTTATAAAACGATTTTATTTTATGCTTTTGGTGCACTTCTCAGCTGTATCAAACGAATGATTAACTTTTTATGTTTCTCAATGTGAAGACTTTAAAACAGAAAAGCGAATGACAGTCATAAACTGCATTCGCTTTCATAATATGGTTATTTGTTGAAATTAATCAATCTGAGCCAATTTATTGTCTGAACCCAAAACATCTACGATCTTGTGCTCGTAAAGTTCTGTCATTAAATCGCGAGCAGGTCCGCAATATTTACGTGGATCGAATTCTCCAGGTTTCTCAACAAATACTTTACGTACGGCAGCAGTGAACGCCAAACGTGAGTCAGAGTCAATGTTGATCTTACATACAGCGCTTGCAGCAGCCTTACGTAATTCTTCTTCAGGAATACCAACAGCATCTGGCAATTTGCCGCCATATTGGTTAATCATGTCAACATACTCCTGTGGAACAGAAGATGATCCGTGTAGAACGATTGGGAATCCGGGAAGCTTCACCATGATTTCGTCGAGAACATCGAATGCCAATGGTGGAGGAACCAAACGACCGGTCTTCGGGTCACGTGTGCACTGTTCCGGTGTGAATTTATAAGCACCGTGTGATGTACCGATAGAAATTGCCAATGAGTCAACACCTGTACGTGTAACGAAATCGATTACCTCTTCAGGTTTCGTATAGTGAGACTTTTCTGCAACGACTTCGTCTTCAACACCTGCCAAAACACCAAGTTCACCTTCTACAGTAACATCAAACTGGTGAGCATAGTCTACTACTTTCTTGGTCAGTGCAATGTTCTCTTCATAAGGAAGTGACGATCCGTCGATCATAACAGAAGAGAAGCCAAAGTCAATACAACTCTTGCAAGTTTCGAAAGTATCACCGTGGTCCAAATGAAGAACAATTTCAGGATGCTTGTTTCCCAATTCCTTTGCATATGCAACGGCGCCTTGTGCCATATAACGAAGCAATGTTTCGTTTGCATATGCACGAGCCCCTTTAGATACTTGCAAGATAACCGGTGATTTTTTCGCAGACGATGCTTTGATAATTGCCTGCAACTGCTCCATATTGTTGAAGTTGAAGGCAGGGATAGCGTAACCGCCATTGATAGCTCTTTTAAACATCTCGCGAGTGTTTACAAGGCCTAATGATTTGTAATCTACCATGATTTTAATATTTTATAAGTGTATTCACTATAACTTTTATAGACAATGCAAAGATACCATTTTAATTTGTCATATCAAAGTGATACAACGTTTTTTTGTTTTTTCAACACTTTTCTATTTT
>CALNBT010000035.1 GCA_937874345.1 uncultured Prevotella sp. | reverse complement strand
TAGATTTTTCTCATAAGGGCCTTTGGAAGGCTATAACCCAATGTAACATTTTTCAGTCTCAAGTATGCCATATTGACCAAGTACTTACTTTGTGGGTAATAGTTATGGCTTCCGCCATAAGCTGCCAAGGCTGGAACATTACCAGCAGTTTCGTTTCCTGAATACAGTACTGGGAAATCGTTGCTTTCACTGATATTTACATTACCGTTTGCAGGATCATAAACGTTATATTTTGTCTGATTAGCATAGATGGCAACGTCTGCATCTCTCATTTCAGGGAAAACGAATGATGAGATTGTCCACATGTCGCGCTTGCCAACTCCTTGGAAGAACAAGTCCAGGTCAAAACCCTTATATGCTCCACCAACACGGAAGCTATATTCATATCGAGGCAAAGTGTTACCGATAACCTTCAAGTCACCATGATCTTCTGCTGTACCCTTGCCACCATCAATGACTCCGCTTCCGTCCAAATCTTTAAACTTGATGTCACCAGGACCATAGATGAAATTATTTGTCTGAATACCAACCTGGCTAGCAACACCCTGCTTATAATTCCAAGATCCATCAGCATTCTTACCAGAGAAATCATTTTCTGTGAAATAGCGATCGGTCTCAAATCCCCAGATATCACCCCATGTTTCTCCTTCGTATGCATAAGAACGATCTTCAGTATGCCCAATAAGGCGGGAGGTGTTGTTCCATTGTGTAACTTTTGACTTTGAATCGCCAATATTGAAGTTGGCATACAAACCCAATTCGTTTGTAAACTGTTTGTGCCATGCAAGACTCATTTCCCATCCTCTGGTTCTTAGTTTACCTGCATTGATGTATGGTGCAGAAGCTCCGATAGCCGTTGGAAGAGCATTTCCAGGTGCCAACATGTCATTGTTAGTGCGCTGATAAACGTCTGCTGATAATGTTAACTCGTCATTCAAGAAACTTAAGTCAATTCCTATGTCAGTCGTCTTGATACGCTCCCAAGTCAATGTTGAAGCAACCCAACTAGGCAAGCCAAACTGATTCATCCTTGAAGCCTTGCCGTCAAGCCAGGTTAAACTGGTCTGTGCATATGGTGATATGGTCGACAGAAACATATTATCGCCGACAGCTTCATTTCCGATTTCACCATAAGAGGCACGTATTTTACCGTTTGAGACATATTTGTGAAGATCTTTCCAATAAGGTTCTTCTGTAAATCGATATCCTAAAGAACCAGATGGGAAGAATGCCCATTTACTACCTGTAGGAAAACGAGAGCTACCATCATAGCGGCCATTTAGTTCAAGAAGGTATATGCCCTTGTAGTCATAGTTGATACGTCCAAAATAACCAGCAGAAGCTCTATCACCTGCAGATGACGCAATCGTTGCCTTTGCCATGTCTCCGTAAGCCAATGCCAGCTCAGGATAGCTTTCATCATATAACTGTGTACGTTTGGCAGAAAACATGTCAGAAGTATAATTTTCTCCGTTGATGCCGGCCATTACATTCAAGTTGTGTACATCATTCCATGTACGGGCATAGTTGGCATAAGCATTGACAGTCCATCTGTTCATCTTGATGTTTTGAGCATAAACATTGGTAGTGGTAGGCTGAACGATGTAACCAGGTGTCGTACCTGACCAATTCATACCATAAACGCTATTGTTGCTAGAACTATAGTTAAAGTTGTTTATCTGGTAGGTATAATCAACATTCAAGGTCAGCTCTTTTGTCAGATGGGCCTTTGCAAAAGCATTCATACGCAAAACATCATGAATGTCGGTTGAACGGGAAGCTTGTTTTTGCATTGCCACAACACGATAGTCATACTCTTTACCGTCAGCAGTTTGCATAATTCCTGAAGGAATAAAGAAAGAGCCCCATCTCCAAATATACTGGTAGATATAATTATATGGGTTAGCCTGGCTCATGTTTTTACGAGAGAAATTGACGCGTGTGCCAATGGTCAACCAGTCTGTAACGTCGGATGAAAGGTTCACCGTCAGGTTGTAGCGGTTTCTCGTTCCTTCGTTGTATGTCATCAAATCCTGCCTTTGATCGTATCCAAAATTGGTATAATACGTAGTCTTTCCACTAGAACCTGAAACGGAGAAGTTATGGCTTTGTGAAGGTGCAGCATTGTTGTACCATATTTTCTGGATATCATAGTCAGCATAATACATCGGCTGCCCTTTCAAGAACAGATAATCGCCAACATTGTTGTCGTCAACATAAGGACGCATCACCGTATAGCCTTTCTTTCCAGAATTTTGTTGCTGCCATTTCTGGGCATAAGGCAACAATTGGTCGAAATACATACCAAAGAGTTCAACAGAAGCTTGCCCTGCTCGATTCTTAGCGATCATAGCAGCCGTGAGCTGTGTGGGTACATCTGGATAATCTGGTAAGTAAGTTGCCTGTGACCATCCAAAGTTGTTATCATACTTGATTGAAACCTTATCTCCTTTATTGGCTTGTTTGGTTGTGATCAAGAGTACGCCGAATGCAGCACGGCTTCCATAAATAGATGATGATGCAGCGTCTTTCAACACAGAAACTGTAGCGATGTCGCTACCATTGATCATCGTCAAATCGTCTGTTGGCACACCATCAACGATGATAAGAGGAGAAGAATTCTGACTATTCGACAAGGTTCCTACGCCACGGATACGGATAGACGGCTGACCATTGATATCACCATTGCTATTGACAATAGTCAATCCTGGAACAGCACCCTGCAAAGCTTTTGCAACATCTTTTTCAGGACGACTTGAGAGTGTTTTATCAAGGTCGACATTGGCTACTGCTCCAGTAAGGTTTACCTTCTTTTGCTGACCGTAGCCCACAACAACGACCTCATCAAGCAATGCATTATCAGCAACCAGCTGAATGTTCATGTCAGCAGAAGCTGATCTTAACACGGTTTTGTAACCAAGGAAGACTATCTTCAGCTTGGCCCCCTGTGCAACATTTAAGGTAAAACTACCATTCACATCTGTAACCGTTCCACGAGTGGTTCCCTCTTCAGAGATACTTGCCCCAATCACAGGATCACCATTCTCATCAACAACATGACCTCTCACGACCGAGTTACTCTGAATCAAACTAAGCGGTTCTGTTGTTGCGTAAACATAACTGCCTGTTGTTCCACATGACAATATGATCGCTCCCAATAGAGCTAACTGTCCTTTCATAGGCTTTTTGTATTAAGTTTAAGTATTTAAAAATTTTGTTAGAATGATCCGAGTAAGCTTGCCGAGCAAGAATCGGCGGAAACATCTTTTACAATTATTGACAAAT
>CALNBT010000034.1 GCA_937874345.1 uncultured Prevotella sp. | reverse complement strand
GATCAATGTCATTGAGTTTGAGGTGCAAAGTCAATGAAATCGCCCATCAAAAGCAATGCCTTTGATGGGCGATTTCATTGATATTGTTTTCCTTATGAAGGAATGGGCTTTACAATGTTTCCTGTAGAATCTGCCGAAGGGTTGCCAAATCCTCCTCAGTTGTAGCCCAACTGGTTACGAAACGGCAAATCATGTGTTGCTCGTCAGCTGGTCCCCAATGGGTGAAAAGCACTTTTTGCTCCAATTTCTTGACCAGTTCGTTGTCCAGAATCACAAATTGCTGATTGGTCGGAGAGTCAAGATAAAAGGTGAATTCCAAATCCTCAAACATCTTCTTCATCTTTTCAGCCATCTCGATGGCATGGCGTGCAATAGTGAAATACAGGTTGTCGGTAAACAACGCGTCAAATTGTACCCCGGTAAGACGTCCTTTTGCCAATAGTGCCCCGTGTTGCTTGATAATACTGAAGAAATGTTTTGGTGCATTATGATGTGTAAAGACAACTGCCTCACCACATAATGCACCCACTTTCGTGCCGCCAATGTAGAATGCATCACAATGTTGGGTAAGCCATGGAAGGGTAACGTCTGCGTTAAAAGCAGCCAGTCCGTATCCCATCCGTGCACCGTCAACAAAAAGCTTTAAGTCGTATTGCTTGCAGACCTCATAGATATCATCAATCTCTTTGGCTTGGTAAATGGTACCATATTCTGTGGGGAAGGTGATGTACACCATTCCTGGTTGAGCCAGATGCTCTGTGCTTTCATCATGAACAAACCAGTCCATGTAGTCTGCCAGTTCTTTGGCATCCATCTTTCCGGTGTGAGACGGAATGGCAATAACGCGATGTCCGCTTCTCTCAATCGCACCAGCCTCGTGCACATTGATGTGGCCTGTGTCGGCAGTGATGACTGCCTGGTAGCTTTCCAACATGCCATCGATAACCGTTGCATTGGTCTGCGTTCCTCCAGTGAGGAAGTAAACTTGTGCCTGGTCGCATAGACAGGCTTGTTTGATTTTCTCCTTGGCGCGGTCACTCCATTCATCGAAACCGTAAGTGAGCGACTGAAGGTCGTTTGTTTCAAGCAAATGGTGCATCACCTGAGGGTGTGCACCATTGTTATAGTCACATTCAAATGAAATCATATTTCGGTAATCTTTTGTTATTGGATGCCTTTAAGAGTATATCTTTCAGAGAGAGAAGATATTAAGCATCATTTTCGACTACAAAAGTACTGATTTCGTTAGAATTAGAGATTACTTTTATCGATTATTTTGCCAATTTGATGGCCAGTTTCTCAAGCATGTCGGTTGTCATGCTTTCCAGATTATAGGTTGGATTCCATTGCCATTCTTCGCGGGCACAGCTGTCATCCATCATATCGGGCCAGCTGTCGGCGATGCATTGTTTGAGAGAATCTACTTCGTATACCATCTCGAAACCGGGTTTATGCTGCTTAATGGCTGCGTAAATCATTTCAGGGTCAAAGCTCATGGATGCAATGTTGAATGCATTTCGGTGTACCAGCTTGTCGGGATTGGCTTCCATCAGCATGATGGCGGCCTTTAATGCGTCGGGCATGTAAATCATATCCATCTTGGTACCTGCCTGAATAGGACACACAAACTTTTCTCCACGGACTGCATAATAGTAAATGTCTACCGCATAATCCGTCGTTCCGCCGCCCGGTGGCGTTACATATGAGATGACACCAGGAAACCTGACAGAACGAGTGTCAACGCCGTATTTTTGGAAATAATAGTCGCTGAGCAACTCGGTGGTCACTTTTGTGATACCGTAGATGGTCTTTGGACGCTGAATGGTATCCTGTGGGGTAAGATTATGAGGCGTATTGGGACCAAAAGATCCGATAGAACTGGGTGTAAATACCGCACAATGCTGTTCTCTGGCAACCTCGAGAATATTCCATAGACCGTCAATGCCAATCTTCCAGGCCAATTTTGGTTTCGATTCAGCTACGACTGAGAGCAGTGCAGCAAGGTTATAAATGGTGTCGATCTGAAATTTTTGGGAAACGTCTGCAATCATCTGTTGATTGGTTACATCAACAATCGCTGATGGGCCTCCATCTTTTAATTCACCGGTAGGCTCTGCACCTGGAATATATCCGGCTACAACGTGATTGTTACCATATTGATTTCTCAGCAGTTTTGTTAGTTCCGAACCAATTTGTCCGGTCGACCCAATAACCAAAATGTTCTTCATTTAGTTTCTAAATTTAGACTTTTCTTTTTTTGAATCTGCAAATTAACTATTTTTTTCTGTAATAGAGACACGGTTTCTTCACAAAAATTGAAAACAAAAGGTGGTTCACTAAAAATTAAGATAAATCCGATTGCTGTCTCAGAAATATTAAGTTACTTTGTAAGAGAAAACAATTAAAACTTAAATGTATGTACGGTAAAATGAAAGAACACCTTAGTCAGAGTTTGTCTGATCTAAGAAAAGCTGGACTTTACAAGGAAGAACGCATCATAGAGAGTGCTCAAGGTTCTGCCATTGAGGTAAATGGAAAGGAAGTACTCAACTTCTGCGCAAACAATTATCTGGGCCTCTCCAATCATCCTAGGCTGATAGAAGCATCGAAAAAGGTGATGGATCGCAGAGGCTTTGGCATGTCTTCTGTTCGCTTTATCTGTGGAACACAAGATATTCATAAAGAACTTGAAGCAGCGATATCTGATTATTTCAAAACCGAAGATACCATTCTGTATGCTGCTTGCTTTGATGCCAACGGCGGTTTGTTTGGGGCCTTGTTGGATGAACAGGATGCTATTATCTCTGATGCGCTCAATCACGCTTCTATCATTGATGGCGTTCGCTTGTGCAAGGCAAAGAGATATCGCTATGCGAATGCCGATATGGCCGAGCTGGAGAAATGCTTGCAGGAGGCTCAAGAACAGCGCTTCCGTATTATTTGTACTGATGGTGTGTTCTCGATGGATGGTAACGTTGCTCCAATCGATCAGATATGTGACCTTGCAGAGAAGTATGATGCAATGGTAATGGTTGATGAAAGTCATTCTGCCGGAGTGGTAGGTGCCACTGGACACGGCGTAAGCGAATTGACAGAGACCTATGGACGTGTGGACATCTACACGGGGACATTGGGTAAATCTTTTGGAGGCGCCCTTGGAGGCTTTACGACTGGTCGGAAAGAGATCATCGAAATGCTTCGTCAAAGCAGTCGTCCTTATCTGTTCTCTAACTCTTTGGCTCCCGGTATCATCGGTGCAAGCTTGGAGGTTTTCAAGATGTTGAAGGAAGGAAACGAATTGCATGACCGTCTGGTTGAGAACGTTGAGTATTTCCGTGACAAGATGATTGCTGCCGGATTTGATATCAAGCCTACCCAGAGTGCCATCTGTGCCGTGATGCTTTATGATGCTCCCTTGTCGCAAAAATATGCGGCTAGTTTGTTGGATGAAGGCATCTACGTTACCGGTTTTTATTATCCTGTTGTTCCAAAGAATGAAGCTCGCATCCGTGTTCAGCTCTCTGCAGCCCATACTCGTGAGCAATTGGATAAATGTATCAATGCTTTCATAAAGATTGGCAAGGAACTTGGTGTTTTGAAATAGTCGTTCGAATAGATGATTTCTACAAGATAAAATAATAAACGAGCAAGATTTCTCTTGCTCGTTTATTCGTATGTGTTATGAAAGAGATGTTATGCCAGAT
>CALNBT010000033.1 GCA_937874345.1 uncultured Prevotella sp. | reverse complement strand
AAACAACATCTTCAGATTCGAAACTTATTGATTTAGAGATTATTGAAACCATTCATCTTGACAACAATACAAAATACAGATAAATATTTTTGGTCAATAAGGCCTGATGGGCGAAAAAAGATTCATCATGAGTAAAGTTTTTTCTGTCAATGGTTAAACCTTTTGACGAAAATTACATCAAAGATGTGTTGCTTGTCAAGGCTGTTGTTATATGCTAGTTAAAAATAAGGTAAAAAGGAGTTAGTGGTTTTTGATGAATGACTTTCATTGTTTAGATGAACAATGAAAATCTATTGATAAGATTGATTGAATAGGATTATTCAAGCATTGAATGCCGAAACAAACTTCATCATTTAGAATCATACATAAAATATATAGAAACGGATGAAACGATCTCTTCTTATCATGATGTTACTGACCATTGTATCACTGACATCATTTGCGCAAGACCGCAAGATTACAGGAACCATTACAGACAAAGACACGAAGGAGCACATGCTGCAGGTCACGGTTCAATTACTCAAGGCAGACAGTACATTTGTAACAGGAGCTGTATCAAACGACCAAGGGGTCTTTACTTTAACTGCGCCGTCGGATGGAAAATATCTTCTGAAATTGTCCAGCATTGGATATTTGACGAATACCAAGATCATCCAAATCTCACAAAAGAAGAATGTCGATATTGGAAATGTTATCATGAAAGCCAATGCCGTGATGCTGAAAGGCGCAACGGTCACCGGTCAGGCAATGAAAGTCGCTGTAAAAGAAGACACCTTCGTATACAACGCATCAGCCTATCGCACCCCCGACGGCTCGGTAGCAGAAGAACTGGTAAAACGTATCCCCGGCGCCCAGATAGACGACTCTGGAAACATCACTATCAATGGGAAGCAAGTGAAAAAGATCATGGTTGATGGTAAAGAGTTCATGACCGGAGATACGAAGACCGCTGTGAAAAATATTCCGACATCCGTTATTGAGACAATCAAGTCGTATGATGAAAAGAGCGACTTGGCAAAAGTAACCGGTATTGAGGATGGCAACGAACAGACCGTGCTCGATTTCGGATTGAAACGGGGTATGAACAAAGGATTTATGAGTAATGTTGATTTGGCTACAGGTACCAAGGACCGCTATGCAGAACGACTGATGGGGGCTTATTTCAAGGACAATTTTCGTATCATGGGATTTATGAGTGCCAATAACATCAATGATGTGGGATTCGGTGGCCGTGGAGGAAGCTTTGGTCGTGGCCGCAATGGCTTGAATGCCAAAAAGATGACGGGTGTCAATATCAACTATGAAAAAAAAGATACATTGAAGATCAACGGAAACGTAAGATGGAACCATTCAGACAGTGATGTGGGCACAATCTCGTCATCTCAAAACTTTGTCAGCCAAGTGGGATCTTTCTCCAACAGCAACAATCAAGCCTATGGACGTAATAACTCGTGGAATGCCAACATGCGACTGGAATGGACGCCCGACACCCTGACCAACATCATGTTTAGACCGACATTCAGCTATTCTACAAACGACGATCGTGCATTCAACAATTCGGCATCCTTCAACAACGATCCGTACCTGTATGTTTCGAATCCACTTTTACCCGCATCCCTTGCACAACTGGCAATGGATAGTTTGGTTGTAAACAGCCGCAACAACAATTCCCTGAGCTATGGTAAAAACAAAAGTGTTGGTGGTATGTTACAATATAACAGGAAACTGGGTAGCAAGGGACGAAACCTTACTTTGCGTGCAGACGCCAATTTTAGTCAAAGCGACAACAATAGTCTATCTATCAGCAATGTCCATCTTTACAAGAAGAAAGACATTCTCGGAAATGATTCCACTTACCAGACCAACCGTTATAACCTTACGCCAACCAAAAACTGGAGTTATAGTTTCCAAACAACATATAGCGAACCCTTGTGGCGCGCCACATTCCTGCAGTTAAGTTATCAGTTTAGATACAGCTACAGCAAGAGTGACCGTTCAACATATGATTTCAGTAACCTGGGAGAATCGTTCTTTGCAGACATCAACCCGACGTACCGCGGATGGGACAGTTATCTGAACCGTCTGTCACAACCATACAAGTTGTTGTATCTTGACAACAATCTGAGTCGTTTCTCTGAATATAAGAACTACACGCATGAATTGCAGTTGATGTTTCGTATGATCAGAACCAAATACAACTTCAGTGTGGGTGTCATGGTACAACCACAGAAATCCAACTTCATCCAACACTATCAAGGTGTGAATACCGATACCGTGCGTAATGTTATCAATGTAACACCAACATTGGATTACAGGTATCGGTTCTCAAAGGTCAGCAACCTGCGCATCAACTATCAGGGCAGCACGGCTCAACCCAATATGACCGACCTACTTGCCATCACTGACGACAGCAACCCATTGAACATTGTAAAAGGTAACCCCGGTCTGAAGCCATCGTTTACCAACCAATTCAGGTTGTTCTACAACAATTATTTGGATAGTCACCAGCAGGCCATCATGACCAACCTTACCTACAATAACACGAGCAACAATATTGTACGAAATATCACTTACGATGAAACAACCGGTGGTATGACATCCACTCCTGAAAATATCAATGGTAACTGGAACATTTCTGGTGGATTGATGTACAACAGGTCTATTGACTCGACAGGCGTCTGGAATATCAATACATGGAGCAATGCCTCCTACACCAACAATGTTGGATATGTCAATCTAAACCGAAGTGCCGTTTCTCAGGAAAGTACGACACGTACATTAGCGCTTTCGGAACGACTGGCTGGAAGCTACCGTAACGACTGGCTGGAAATTGAATTGGATGGATCTGCTGATTACAATCATTCTCGCAACAATGTACAGACAACGGCTAACTTGGATACCTGGCGTTTTGCATATGGTGTCAACGTAACACTGACAGCTCCATGGGGTACCAGTCTGGCAACTGACCTTCACGAAAACAGCCGTCGTGGATTTAACGACCAATCGATGAACACCAATGAGTTGGTATGGAATGCGCAGTTGTCACAGAGCTTCCTCAAGAAGAAAAGTCTTACGGTATCACTGCAGTTCTATGACATCTTGAATCAACAGAGCAATTTCAGTCGTATGATTGACGCCATGCAGCGCAGCGATACACAGTATAACAGTATTCACAGCTTTGCCATGTTGCATGTCATTTATCGAGTAAACCTCTTTGGAGACAAACAATCGCGCCAGCAGATGCGCGATGGCGGTCCGGGATTCGGTGGCCCTGGTCGTATGCCTGGACAAGGTCCTGGTCGTAGAGGAGGTGGTGGTGATGGCCCTGGAGGAATGGGAGGCCCTGGAGGCTATCATTCACACGGTGACGATAGATTTTAAGATTTTAAAGATAGATAAGAACACTGTCCAATGTCCTGAAGGATTTCATTTCTTCAGGACATTTTTTTGTTCCCTTTTAAACCATTGTCAAATTATTTCGTCTAAAGACAAACGATCTAATACATATGTCCAAATTCACCTACCTGTCTTTCCTGTTATTACTGTTTACAAACTTGGTCAATGCACAAACGACCAAAGCCACTCTATCAGGAACGGTCGCCAACGAGGACACCAAAGAACAGATAGAAAATACCACCATTCAGCTTTTGAAAAGTGACTCGTCTTATGTCACCGGAACGATAACCAATGATAGCGGAAAGTTTGTCATCGCAAATATCGATAAGGGAAAATACATTGTTCGTATATCCAACTTAGGATACAAAACCATAGAACAACCATTTACCATTGCAAGTAAAGCTATTAACCTTGGGAATATCTTGCTGAAGGCAGATGCCATCATGCTGGATGAAGCTCTTGTCACCGCAAACCTTCCAAAGATGGTTGTTCAGGCAGACACGTTCATCTATAATGCCGACGCGTACCGCATTCCTGAAGGATCAACGATAGACGCACTGGTCGAGGCCCTTCCTGGTGCACAGATTGACGAGAACGGAAAGATTACGATCAACGGGAAAGCTGTTTCGAAGATAATGGTTGACGGCCGCGAGTTTATAACAGGCGATACCCAGACGGCATTGAAAAATCTACCATCTGATATCGTTGACAAAGTTAAGGCCTTCGACCAAAAAAGTGACCTATCGAGAATGACGGGAATTGACGATGGAAATGATCAAACGGTGCTTGATTTTACTATCAAACCGAAGATGAAAAAAGGTTTTTTTACCAATACAAAAATGGGATATGGTACCGACAAGCGATATGGCGGACGCGCGATGGGATCGAGAATGGACGGTGACCTACGCTATACGCTCATCGGCAATGCAAACAACACCAACGACCGGGGCTTCTCGGGGAGAAGAGGAAAGGAAAGTGGCGGAGACGGGCTAAATGCTTCAAAGACGACAGCGTTTACCGTGAGTTACGAAAAACGCGACAAGCTGAAGGTTGAAGGCAATGTACGATGGAATCATCGAGATGGCGACAATACCGTACAGACATCAGTTGAGAACTTTGTCAACAAAACTGGTGCCTTTTCAAATAGCATGAGCCAAGGATACAGTCGTAGTGACGGATGGAACACAAACCTACGCTTAGAATGGAAAATAGATACGATGACCACCATCAACATCCAACCTCAAGCCAATATCAACTTCAATGATAGTCGTAACAGCAGCAAGTCTGCTTCGTTCAAGCAGGATCCTTATACACTGGTCAACAATCCCTTGTCTGAAGATGCTGTTTCAACACTCGAAGAAGCCGGCATCTTTGTCAATAGTCGTTCCAATAAAACTGTGAGCTACGGGACCAGCAACTCATTAGGCACATCTTTCTTGTTCCATCGCCGGCTAAACAGCACAGGGCGAAACTTCTCGTTTGGCCTGAATATCAATTACGGCGAAGGACACAACAAGTACTTATCTGCCTCGAATGTTCATTTATACATGGTACGTAACCGTGCAGGAACAGACTCTACCTATCAGACCAACCGCTATCGGCAAACACCGTCGTACAACTTTGGTTACGGTTTCAATACCTCCTATACCGAACCGCTTTGGAAAGGAACATTTATACAATTAAGCTATGATTTTTCGTACAACTATGATAAAAACGACCAATCTACCTACAGTTTTACCGATATGACGGAAGATGAGTTTCAGTCTATCCTTAACGACTATCGCGACTGGGACGCTTATTTTCGTTATTTTACCTATCCACTTGACTATTATCTGAACAAAGATTTGAGTCGCTACTCGGAACGAACCAATTACAACCACAACTTCAATACACAGTTTAGAATCGTACGAGAGAAATACAATGCGAACATCGGTATACAGGTAAGACCCCAGAAATCACATTTTATTCAGAACTATATTGGCTTGGCTGTAGACACAGTGCGCAAAGTAGTCAATGTATCGCCCACCTTCAATTTTCAATATCGTTTTAACAAACAACGCAATATGCGACTGACCTATCACGGTAGCACCGACCAACCCAACATCACAGATATGTTGAATGTGGTAGACGACACCAACCCACTGAACATCACAATTGGTAACCCTGGTCTGAAGCCATCCTTCACCAGCAGGATGTCAGGCGAATACCGGGATTACGCGCAACGACATCAGCGAACCTTCATGATGAATGCCAATTACAGCAATACGCAAAACAGTTTTAGTAATAGGGTTACCTATGACGAAAACACCGGTGGACGTATCGTTCAACCGCAAAACATCAATGGCGACTGGGCTGCATCGAGCACAGTGATGTTAAATACTTCGATCGATACAGCAGGCGTATGGAATATCAATACCACTACCGGAATCAGCTATAATCACATGGTGGGTTACATTACCTTAAATAAAAATACGGCTTCCCAGAAAAACATTACACGCATGACCTCACTAAACGAGAATCTGTCTGCAGGCTTTCGCAACAGTTGGTTGGAAGCAACGATTGATGGAACGGTACATTACACTATTTCGCGCAATATGTTGCAAGAACGCAGTAATCTCGACACATGGCGTTTCTCATACGGGTTCAGTGTCAATGCCACAGCACCATGGGGCATGAGCTTCTCGACAAACCTGCACGAACATAGCCGTCGCGGGTTCTCAGACCAAACGATGAACACAAACGAACTGATATGGAATGCACAGATCAGTCAGGGATTTTTGCGCAGGAAAAGCCTCACCGTATCACTGCAATTGAATGATATCTTGGCTCAGCAAAGCAATTTTTCACGTCGCATCAATGCCAACAGCCGCAGCGATACAGAATATAATATGATTAACAGTTATGCCATGCTCAGTATCAACTACCGCATGAATTTCTTTGGGAGCAGAGGCTCGCGAAGCAGCATGCGTTCATCTGAGGGTCGTGGTCCGTCAGAACGTTTTAACAACGGTGGAAACCGACGTGGCGGTAACTTTCCCTCAGGCTCACCCAGAGGTAGAAGGTTTTAAAGGAAAGGGGCTATTCTGTACGAATAGCCCCTCATATGATTTATCTTAAAAATATTATTGACCAAGGCCTTTGATTACTTGCTCAACAACCTCGGGAAAATATTTCATCTCGAGAACATGTTCTTTCTCTGCAATATCGTCTGCCGTGTCGGTAGGAAGCAATGGTGTGCGATATTGGGCAATCATCTCTCCTCCATCGCATACGCTGCTAACCCAATGGACCGTAAAGCCCGTTTCGGCCTCACCTGCAGCCTTCACAGCCTCATGAACATGATGGCCATACATGCCTTTGCCACCAAACTTAGGTAGCAAAGCTGGATGTAGATTAATCATCCTACCCTCAAAAGCATGAATGAGAAAATCGGGTATCATGAGTAAGAATCCTGCCAAGACAATGAAATCGATGTTATAATCAGACAGCAAAGGCAACAATGTTTGCTCATCATTGAACTGAGCCTTAGGTACTACCTTCGTTGGGATCTTCAAGCGCTCAGACCTTACCAAAGCGTATGCATCGGATCGATTACTCAAAACCAATTCTATTTTCACTTGATCTGAGTCTTTAAAATAGCGAATGATGTTTTCGCAGTTCGTTCCGCTACCCGAAACAAAAATGGCAAGATGGCGCATAATATAAAAAAAGAGAACCTTCTTCAGCCCCTCACTGGGAGGGAGACCCTGATATGAAGGATTTGAATGAATGTTATAATGTTATTTCTTTATTGACAGGTGAACTAATGGGCTTCAACGCTCCACCTGATGAGCAGTCGGGGGCTATTTGTCGTTTATTCTTCATGGCCATCCCAATCGTCATCCAAACCAAACAGTGCCAGATCAGAGAAATTATCCAGACTGCGTCGTTCTTTCTTTGTTGGGCGACCCGTTCCTCGCGCACGATCAACAAATCCGCTGATACGACTCATCTCCAACAGTTCGTACTGTTTAGGATCGGTTACATTTTGGTAAATCTGCGGAACAAATTTCGCACCAATGCGCTGCTCTATACACATCAACACTTTAAAGGTATAGGTGATAGGCGATTTCTTCACTGCCACGTGGTCTCCAGCTTTAATCATATGGCTAGGTTTCACACTAATTCCATTCACACTGATGCGGTTGTTTTTACAGGCATCAGAAGCCACAGTGCGCGTTTTAAAAATGCGGGCAGCCCACAACCATTTGTCAATACGAGCAGTAGCAGCAGCCTTTATCCGCAAGGCTGGAATGTCGTTTTGAATATGTTGATCGTCGTTCATCACCATTATTTTTTCTTGCCCAACTGATTATATTGGTTCATCGTGATATCAATACCTGCCAACACAAAGCTCTTCATGATTTCAACAGCAGTATCGATAGCCGGTTGGAGCAGTTTCATCTCTTCGTCAGAATAATGACCCAACACCCAGTTTACCTGTCCACCGGTAGGATAATTATTACCAATACCCATTCGTAGGCGTGAATAGTTTTGCCCTATCAACTGCTGGATATGCCCTAAGCCATTGTGCCCGCCATTGCTTCCACTTCCTTTGAGTCGAAACTCTCCAACGGGCAAAGCTACATCATCTGATACAACAAGCAGATGCTGTTGGTCAATATTCTCTTTCGTCAGCCAATACCGCACAGCATTACCACTAAGATTCATAAACGTTGTCGGTTTCAACAGCACGATTTTTCTTCCTTTCAAGGATGTTTCGGCCACAAAACCATAACGCTTGTCCTCAAAAACGATATTGGACGCTTTAGCAAAAGCGTCCAATACCATGAATCCTGTGTTGTGTCTGGTCTCGCTGTATTCAGCACCTGGATTGCCCAGCCCACAAATCAAGTATTTTTCCATCCATCAATTTGTTTGGATCACGCTTTGCAGATACTGTTTATTCAGCAGCTGCTTCTTCATCATCTTCACCAGTAGATGTAACAGCGCTCACGTTAGCCGAACGCGTCATCTTGATAGAGCAAACAACAACATCCTTGCTTGTAGCCATCTGAAGTCCTTCAAAATTCAATTGTCCAACTTTGATGCTTTTTCCGATTCTCATCTTCGTAACATCAATATCAAGATGCTCTGGAATTACCTGATATGGTGCCGTTACGTTAATCTTACGGATAGAAAGATTCATACGACCACCATCGCGAACACCTTGAGCCAAGCCGACCAAGTTCACAGGGATACCAATAGTGATAGGCTTCTTGTCGTTTACTTCGAGGAAGTCAACGTGCAACAAAGCGTCTGTTACTGGATGAAACTGCATTTCTTTCAAAATAGCCGTGTGGCTCTCGCCATCAATGGTCAAATTGATAACATAAATGTGCGGTGTGTAAACAATTTTTCTCAGTTCTGTCATGGCCGAAGTGAATGCCATAGCCACTGGTTTACCGTTTTCCTGTGCTTCACCATAAAGGTTACAAGGAATCAAACCCTCTTTTCTCAATTGCTTAGAAGCTTTCTTTCCAAGGTCTGTACGCTTCTGACCTGTAACATTAATCTCTTTCATAATGTGTTACTCTAAATTAAGTTTGAATATTTTGCCTTAATTCGCCATCACACAGAGACACAGGAGAGTTCCTGTCAATCGCCTCAATGGGAAAAACAGGCGTAAAACCTATCCCAAAAAGCTCAAAGTCGCTGATGTGCTCAAAAAGCGCTGCAAAGTTACAAGATAAATTTGAATTATGCAAAGTTTCTATAAAAAATAGCCTTCTGTCCCTGGATTGTTTGCATATTAATGAGAAAATCTCTACATTTGCAACATTAAACAGTTCCAAACACAAATTATTAGAGAATGATTAATCGTGAATTGATAAGGATCAATATAGTCCAGTTAACCTACGCCTATTACCAGAATGGTAACAAGAATATGGATAATGCCGAAAAAGAATTACTTTTCAGCCTTTCTAAAGCGTATGATTTGTATAATTACCTGCTGCTGTTGATCGTAGTCATCACTCGTGAAGAACGTCACAGAAATACCATTGCTGCACAGAAAGCCGAACGCGAAGGAACTGAAATGCTTTCACAGAAGTTTATCAACAACCGTTTTGCGGTTCAACTGGAAGAGAACAAGATGCTCAATGAATTTGTAGACCATCAGCACTTGTCGTGGGATAATGATATCGAATTTATCAGAAAGTTATGCAATCAAATCGAACAGTCTGAGGCTTACCAAAGCTATATGGCAGATGAAGAGGATTCATACGAGGCTGATCGTGAGCTATGGCGAAGGCTGTATAAGCAACTGATTCAGGAGAATGTAGAAATAGATGCGCTGCTTGAAGAGAAAAGTCTTTATTGGAATGATGACAGAGAAGTTGTAGACACCTTTGTACTGAAGACCATCAAACGCTTCGACCCGGCAAAGAAAGCCAATCAAGACTTATTACCTGAATATAAAGACGAGGAAGATCGCGACTTTGCTATCAAACTCTTCAGAGCGACCATTCTTAATGCAGAGAACTATCAAGGTTACATGAGCGTGACCAGTCGCAACTGGGACTATTCTCGCCTGGCTTACATGGACGTAGTGATCATGCAGATTGCCATTGCCGAGATGCTGAATTTCCAAAACATCCCGATTTCGGTAACCATCAACGAGTACGTCAACTTGGCAAAGTTATACAGCACACCGAAGAGCGGTAGCTACATCAATGGAATGCTCGATGCCATTGCACGCCATTTGGTCAACTCGGGAATACTGTTCAAGACATTACCCGAACCTTTCAAGAAACCGGCAGAGAAGTCGAAGTTTCCAGAAGAAACGAATGAATGAGATAGAAATTAACAATTATAAAAATAGAAAATGAATTTATTATTATTAGCTGCTCAGGCAGGTGCAATGGACGGAACCGGCATGTTGGTTTTCATGGTCCTCTTGTTGGTCGTCATGTGGTTTTTCATGATTCGTCCACAACAAAAAAAGCAAAAAGAGATTCGCAAGTTCCAAAACTCTCTGCAAGATGGCGCTAAGGTCATTGTTAGTGGCGGTATTTACGGAACTGTAAAGCACATTGATCTAACGAGCAACAAAGTGGATGTTGAAATCTCCAGAGGTGTTGTCATTCAGGTAGACAAGAACTATCTTTTTGCTGATGCCGCTTCACAGGGAACCAACGCATAAGTAAACCCGTTTCACATACATGGGTGGTGAAACAGTCATATGGAAGAAGGCGACATCTGTACAGAGCTTTGCTCATTGACCTTTGTGTCGGTAAGTTGTCGCCTCTATTCTTTCTCTTTGGTGGTCAACAAAACAACTGGCTTCCATCGCTTTATCCCATACCTGTAAAACCATTGGCGAATGCATACGGATATCAAACGCAATTTCAAACACATCAGGAAGTTCTTATTTTGGTCTATCAATAAGGAGTTTCTGATATTTTTATTTTTCTTTATACTCAGCGCGTCATTCTGGTTGTCCATGACGCTCGATGAAACGTATGAGAAAGAGATTGAAGTGCCCATCCACATCGTCAACATACCCCAAAATGCCATCATCACAACAGAGATGGTTGATACTGTAAAGGCGACCATTCGCGATAAAGGATTTGCTTTTCTAACCTATATGAACAGCAATCGGTTCAGGAGTATCAATCTAAACTTCTCTACCTATGCCAATCAAGAAACAGGAAAAGGCAACGTTCCTCTAAACGACGTCCAAAACATTCTTTATCAACGTTTATCTGGCTCTTCCAAAATTACGGCTATCAAACCCGACAACCTCTTTTTTTATTTCAATTATGGAGAGTCAAAGCAGGTGCCTGTCAGACTGAATGGAATATTCAAGCCTGCAGAGAGTTTTTATCTGTCGACGATCGATATCAATCCACAAAAGGTTACCGTGTATGCACAAAAGGAAGTCCTCGACACCATCACTCATATTGATACGGAACGGCTGCGGATTGTAGATTTCAGGGAAACGATTACCAAACAGGCAAAGTTAAAAAAGACTGTTGGCATTAAGACTGTACCTAACAAGGTTACCCTGCGATTGTCGCCCGACATCCTGATAGAAGAATCGATTGAAGTACCCATCGTAGCCATCAACACGCCATCCAACAAAACCGTACGCACCTTCCCGGCACGTGTAAAAGTACTCTTTAATGTGGGAGCCGAGATGTACAAAATGATCAACGAACGTCAGTTTAAGGTTGTGGTCGACTTTTTGGAGCTAAGTAAAAATCCATCTGCTAAATGTACCTTACGGCTTCAGTCTGCACCGTCTGAAGCAAGACAGGCTCGTTTAGAAATCAATCAGGTAGACTACGTGATTGAACAGAATGGAGAAACGCGATAACTTGGATCTGACCATGATTGAAAGCAAGATGATTATTGCCATCACTGGTGGCATTGGGTCCGGAAAAAGCTACCTCTCAAAGCTCCTGGCAGACAAGGGCATCGGTGTATACGATTGCGATGATTCGGCCAAGCGACTGATGGCATCAGACAGGACGCTGCAATCAGCGCTTAAACAGCTTGTTGGTGATGACGTCTATAAAGACAACGTACTGCAAAAGGCTATCCTCGCCAAATTTCTGTTGGCATCAGAATCCAACAAGCAGGCAGTCAATGCCATTGTCCATCCAGCTGTAGCACTCGATTTTTTCCAATCACCCTACCAATGGCTTGAGAGCGCGATATTGTTCGAATCTCATTTCGACAGACTCATCCGCCCTCATAAGGTTGTGTGCGTCACAGCTCCCATGGGAATACGGATTGAACGCATTATGAACCGAGACCATATTACTCGTGAAAAGGCGATGGAATGGATTGCCAAGCAGATGCCTCAAGAAGAAATCATCAGCAAGAGCGATCTCGAAATTGTCAACGACGGAATAGCTGACGTGCCACAACAACTCAATCTGATACTACAACAGATAGAACAAGAAGCTAA